>JAUNSM010000023.1 GCA_030539215.1 Clostridia bacterium | reverse complement strand
TCTATTACAGGAAACTCTACAAATCCAACAAGATTCCAACATCCAGTAGCAGGTACATATAAGAAAGAACGTATAGAACAAAATAAAAAATATTTTTCAGTAGCATCAGGAGGAGGAACAGGAAGAACACTTCATCCAGATAATATGGCAGCAGGTCCAGCATCATATGGAATGACAGATACAATGGGAAGAATGCATTCAGATGCACAATTTGCAGGAAGTTCATCAGTACCAGCACATGTTGAAATGATGGGACTAATAGGAATGGGTAATAATCCAATGGTTGGAGCAACAGTAGCAGTGGCAGTAGCTTGCGAAGAAGCAATGAATTAAAAAATTTAAAAGATAATATAGATTAAACTTTAAAAATTTCTAGGAACTATTCTTAGAAATTTTTATTATCTATTAAAGTTTCAAAAATATTGATTTTTGCCTAATAAAGTGTTATTATATCTATGGTATTAAAGGAACAGAAAGGATAAATATGTTAGAATTAAAAAATATATGTTTTGAAAGAAACAACAAAAAGATATTATATGACATAAATATAAAAATGGAAGATAATAAATTTATTGTAATAACAGGACCAAATGGCTCTCGGAAAATCTACTCTTGCTAAAATAATAATGGGAATAGAAAAACAAGATAGTGGACAAGTTATTTTTAATAAACAAGATATATCTAAAAAGAAGATAAATGAAAGAGCAAAATTAGGAATAGGATTTGCTTTTCAACAACCAGTTAAATTTAAAGGAATTACGGTTTATGATTTAATAAAATTATCTGCAGAAAGGGATATAACAAGAAAAGAGGCATGTGAAATATTATCAAAAGTAGGATTATGTGCTAAAGAATATGTAGATAGAGAGGTAAACAGTTCTTTGTCAGGTGGAGAATTAAAAAGAATAGAAATAGCAACAGTAGCTGTAAAAAATTCAAAATTAACAATATTTGATGAGCCAGAAGCAGGTATTGATTTATGGAGCTTTAATAATTTAATAAAAGTTTTTGAAGAAATAAGAAAAGAAACAAAAGGAACAACATTAATTATTTCTCATCAAGAAAGAATTTTAAATATAGCAGATGAAATAATATTATTAAATAACGGACAAGTAGAAAAAACAGGCGAAAAGAAAGAAATCATGGAAACCATATTAACAACTGGGTGTTGTAAGTTGGGAGGAAATAACAATGGATAAAGTTGATTTAGAGTTGTTAAAACAAATAGCAGATATACAGGCAACACCTAAAGGTGCATATAATATTAGAAAAAATGGACAAGGCATAGAAAGACAAGTAACTGAAAATGTTAATATAATAACTAAACAAGACAAGTCTGGAATTGACATACATGTAAAAGAAAATACTAAATTTGAATTTATACATATACCAGTTATTATTACAGAAAGTGGATTAACAGACGTAGTGTATAATGATTTTTATATAGGTAAAAATGCAGATGTTGTAATTATTGCAGGTTGTGGGATATATAATGATTGTAACAAAGATTCACAGCATGATGGTATTCATCGCTTTTTCTTGGAAGAAGGAGCAAAAGTAAAATATATAGAAAAACATTATGGAGAAGGGATTGGAGAAGGAAAAAGAATTTTAAATCCTATAACAGAAGTGTTATTAAAAAAAGATAGTTGTTTAGAAATGGAAACAATACAAATTAAAGGTGTAGACTCTACTGTAAGAACAACAAGAGGAATGTTACAAGAGAATACTAATTTGGTTGTTTCAGAAAAAATTATGACACATGGAAAACAGACAGCTAAAACAATATTTGAAGTAGAGTTAAACGGGAAAAATGCAAGTACTTATGTAACTTCTAGGTCAGTTGCAACAGAAAAGTCTGTGCAACAATTTGAATCAAAAGTTACAGGAAATACAAAATGTTTTGGACATGTAGAATGTGATGCAATAATAAAAGACAAAGCAAAAGTAGTTGCAATTCCAGAAATAATAGCAAATAGTGTAGATGCAAATTTAATTCATGAAGCTGCAATAGGAAAAATTGCAGGAGAACAATTAACAAAACTAATGACATTAGGATTAAGTGAAAAAAAAGCTGAAGAACAAATAATAAAAGGATTTTTAAAATAAAATCCTTATATATTGGGGTGTCGCCAAGTGGTAAGGCAATCGGCTCTGACCCGATCATTTCGTAGGTTCGAATCCTACCACCCCAGCCAAAAGTGAGATTAACATCACAATTAATAATAAAGAACTATAAATTAGTAAAGAGTTATTATTTACTGACTTTTATGATATATATATAATAAGAGGTGTAAAAAGTGGAAAATTCATATTTAGATATAATTAATAAAAGAAAACAAATTCAAATTACTAATATAAAAAAATGTAATGAATATACAAGTAAATATGGGTTAACTTTATCAGACAGTCAAATAAATAGTATTACTGAAAATGATATTATCGATATTCAAGTACAATTATTAGATGAAAGAATTTATAGATACAATGGATTAGATAGTAGTTCGATAAGAATAGAAATTATGGAAGAAATATCAAATTCTAACATATATACAATAGGTATTTATTTAAAATCTTTAAAAAAACCAGATAATGCACTAAAAAACATAAAAGAAAAAGGAATACAATTTGCATACCAAGAGGGCAAAAAGCAAATTGATAAAAGGACTTGATTATAAATATATTTGAAATAGTACTTTTAGAAGCGATAGGATGTAAATTAGTAAAAGGAAATATACAAGATTTAGCAATTTCATTATCAGAACTTTCTGAAATATATTTAATGCTTCAAAATCAAGAAAAAAATAAAATCAAAAATATTATTAGTGAAGCATATAGAGAAATAAAAGCTGAAGTATTAGAGGATAATAAACAAGTATCTGAATATATTGAAAAGAATTTTGATTATATAATAAATGTGATAATAAATGGAGTGAATAATAATTCATTAAATAAAATATTTATTGTGCAAAAGTTTATTAATAACTTAAAATAGATAACTGATAAATTACAATTCATATAACAACTCAAGAAAAACTTAGTTGATTTTTCTTGAGTTTTTTAAATAATTAAATAATAAATTTCAAAAAAATTTTAACATATAGGTCACAATCAATAACGAATAATGCAGAGTAAATATTAAAATTATATACATAATAATTAAAATAAAAGGAATAATAAAACAAAAAACATGAAAAGGAACAAATATAAAATGAAAAAATTGAAATTAGTTATTCGTATAAATATTATTATTTTATTAATTATTACTCTTTCAATTGTAAGTAGAGCAGAGCAAATAAAACAGGAAAAGGCAAAATCAAAATTAGAGCAAGCAATTAAAGAAGTTTCAGTAGAAGAAAAGACAGCTGATATTTCAACAGTAAAAGATAAAATAAAAAAAGATGTAAGCAATTCTAAAATAACAAATGAAGATTCAACAGAATTTCCAATTTACACTATAGTAGATGGCTATGAGTTTAAAGTAGAGGAAAATAATAAAATAGAAAATATAGAAAATAATAAACCAGAGAATATAGAGGAAGAAAAACCAGAAAATAAAGAAAATGATAATAGTGATGAAAATATTAAAAATAATAATGAAAAAGAAAATAATAAACCACCAGAATATAAATTATTGGTAGAATATCAAGATGATACAAAAACAGATAAAGGAATTACAATTTCTACAACAAAAGATGGAATTGTTACAATAAGTGGAAAAAGTACAGAAAAGTTATTTATAAAAATATCTAAAAATATTAAGATTACAGATAATGCAAAAGCTTTTGAGGAGTGGGCAAAAGAAGACCGGTATAATAATAGAAAAAGGCAAAACAATAAATGAAAAAGTAACTATTTTAAATAATATTATAGAAACAAAAGAAGAAAATTTTATAGCAGACAATCAAGTGAATGTAGTATTAAGAAGTAAAGAGAATGAGGCAATAGGAATAATAAAACTGCTAGAAGAAAGCACAGAATATTCTGGTGTTTTAGATAAAGATATTATAGCTAATTACATTTTTTTAAGTAAAGGCGTTGAAATTGATAATATGAAATTTAAAATAGAAATAACAGAGAAAGAAATAAATGATAATACAAATAATGAAACAGAATTACAAAATGAAATCTAATAAATTTTGGAATGTTTAAATGAAACATAAAGTAGTTAGCAAAAATCAAAGAGGAGGTTTCATGAATAGTTATTTAGGAATAGAAAAACTATCTGCATTAGAGATATTGGATTCAAGAGGAAACCCTACTATTCAAGTAAAAGCAGAAGCAAATGGTTATGAAGGAACAGCTATTGTTCCATCAGGTGCTTCAACAGGAAGTTTTGAAGCGATTGAACTTAGAGATAATGATAAAACTAGATATTTAGGAAGAGGAGTAAAAAGAGCAGTAGATAATGTAAATAAAATTATAGCATCACAACTAAAAAATATAAATGCGTTGAATCAAATAAAAATAGATAAATTATTAGTAGAACTTGATGGTACAGATAACAAACAAAAATTAGGAGCAAATGCAATTTTAGGTGTATCTCTTGCAGTAGCAAAGCTTTCTTCAAATTATTTAAAAATTCCTTTGTACAATTATATAGGAGGAATAAATGCAAAAAAATTGCCAATACCAATGATGAATATTTTAAATGGAGGAAAACATTCAGAGAATAATGTAAATATTCAAGAATTTATGATAGTACCAATTGGAGCAAAAGACTTTGCAGAATGTATGGAAATTGGAGTGGAAATTTACCATACATTAAAAAGAGTTTTAAAAGAAAATGGAATGAATACAGCTGTAGGAGATGAAGGTGGATTTGCACCAAATTTAGAAAATGATGAAGAAGCTATAAAATTAATTATAAAAGCAATAGAAATAGCAGGATATAAACCTGGAAAAGAGGTTGGACTAGCTTTAGATATTGCAGCATCTGAAATGTATCAAGAGGCTATAAAAATAGGAAAGGAAGGTAATTACTATTTTTGGAAAACACATGAATTAAAAACAACAAAAAATATGATAAGCTATTTTGATGAATTAGTACAAAAATACCCAATAATATCTATAGAAGATGGATTAGCAGAAGAAGATTGGGAAGGTTGGACTCAATTAAATGAAATATTAGGTAATAAAATACAAATAGTAGGTGATGATTTATTTGTAACAAACACAGTAAGATTAAAAAAAGGGATATTAAAAAATGTAGCAAATTCAATATTAATAAAACCAAATCAAATAGGAACATTAACAGAAACATTAGATACAATAGAACTTGCAAAACAAAATGGATATAAAACAATAATTTCGCACCGCTCTGGAGAAACTGAAGATACTACAATTGCAGATATTGCAGTAGGTATAAATGCTTTACAAATAAAAACTGGAGCACCATGCAGAACAGATAGAGTGGCAAAATATAATAGATTGTTAAACATAGAAAATGAACTTAAATAAATTATTTTTTTGAGGAAAGGGTTTAAAATTCTTTCCTCAAAATTGCATTTATTAAATATATATGGTAATATATATTTAATTTGGGGTGTAATATATGAACAAAATATTAGATAACATAAATTATCCAGAAGATTTAAAAAAATTAACTATATTTGAAAAACAAAAACTATCTAAAGAAATAAGAGAATACTTATTAGAAATAGTTTCTAACAATGGTGGACATTTAGCTTCTAATTTAGGAGTAGTTGAACTTACAATTGCATTAAATAGTGTGTTTAATTTGCCAGAAGATAAAGTAATATGGGATGTGGGACATCAAAGTTATGTACACAAGATATTAACAGGAAGAAAAGAAAAAATGAAAACTTTAAGAAGATTTGAAGGAATATCAGGTTTTCCAAAAACATCAGAATCAGAATACGATAGTTTTGACACAGGTCATAGCAGTACATCAATATCTGTTGCATTAGGTATGGCAAGAGCAAGAGATTTGTTACATAAAAAAAATAAAATAATAGCTGTAATTGGAGATGGTTCTCTTACAGGAGGAATGGCTATGGAGGCACTAAATGATGCTGGAAGTAGCAAAACAAATATTATAGTAATACTTAACGATAATGAGATGAGTATTTCTAAAAATGTTGGAGGAATTCCAGAATTACTTACAAAAATAAGGATAAAAAGAGCATATAATAGATCTAATAATAGTATAAAAAGATTTTTTAATAAAGTACCAGTTATAGGAAAACCTATAGTAACATTGGCACATAATATAAAAAGAGGAATAAAACAGTTAGTAATACAAAATATGTACTTTGAAGATATAGGTTTTACATATTTAGGACCAGTTGATGGACATAATATACAAGAACTTGAAAACATATTACATAAAAGTGAGAATATAGAAGGACCGATATTAATTCATATTATTACTAAAAAGGGAAAAGGATATAAATTTGCAGAAGAAAATCCAGATAAATTTCATGGAATTTCTAGTTTTAATATTGAAACAGGCGAAACTTTAAGCAAATCAAAAAAAGATTATTCAAAAGTATTTGGAGATAAATTAGTACAGTTGGCAAGTAAAGATGAGAAAATAGTTGCTATAACTGCAGCCATGAAGGACGGAACAGGTTTAAAAGAATTTGAAAAGAAATTTCCAAAAAGATTTTTTGATGTAGGTATTGCAGAACAACACGCTATAGGATTGTTAGGAGGAATATCAGCAAGCAAATTAAAACCTGTTTTTGCTGTATATTCATCATTTTTACAAAGAGGATATGATCAACTAATTCATGATATAGCAATTCAAAATTTACCAGTTACAATTGCAATAGATAGAGCAGGAATAGTTGGGGCTGATGGAGAAACACATCAAGGACTTTTTGATTTATCCTTTTTATCTACAATACCAAATTTTGTTATAATGGCACCTAAAAACTTTGAAGAATTAGAAAAAATGTTAGAATTTTCAATAAATATAGACAAACCAGTTGCTATAAGATATCCAAGAGGTGGGGAAGGCAACATAAAATTTGAAAAATGTCAAAACATAGAATTAGGGAAAGCAGAAGTAATAAGGGAAGAAACTGATTTAACTATAATTGCCATTGGAAAAATGGTATCAAAAGCAATAGAAATTGCAAATTTATTAAAAGAACGTGATATAAATGCAGAAGTGATAAATGCAAGATTTGTAAAACCACTTGATGAAAAAACAATATTAAAATCTGTAGAAAAAACAAAAAATGCTATTACAATAGAAGATGGAATATTAAATGGAGGTCTAGGAACAGCTGTTATTACTACAATAAACAATAGTAATTTATCAAATATTAAAGTAAAAACATTTGGATATGATGATTGTTTTGTAAAACATGGTAAAATTGAAGAAATAGAAAATGAATACAAATTAGATATTAAATATATTGTAGAAAAATTTATAAAATAAATTTGATAATTAAAAACTCTTTAAAAAAATGAAAAAAAGATATATAATAAACTAAATTATGAACTTTTATTACATATAATAAAAATTAAAACAGGAGAATTTATGAATAAAAAATGGGAATATTATGAGTCAAATGAAGAAAAAGTAAAAGAAATATCAGAAAAATTCAACATATCAAATTTACTTGCAAAAATATTAGTAAATAGAGAAATTTTAAAAGATAAAGAAATAGAAATATTTCTAAAGCCAACAAGAAACGATTTTTATAATCCCTTTTTAATGCAGGATATGGAAAAAGCTGTGCGAAGAATAGAAAAAGCAATTACTACAAAAGAAAAAGTAATGATATATGGAGACTATGATGCAGATGGAATTACAAGTATAGCGGTACTAAAAAAATTTTTATTTGAAAGAGGTTTAAAAACAGATTATTATATTCCAAATAGATTAGAAGAAGGATATGGATTAAACAAAGAAGCAATGGAACAAATTGCAAGACAAGGATATACCTTAATAATAACAGTAGATTGTGGCGTTTCTGCAATACAAGAGGTAGAAATTTGTAATAAGTTAGGAATAGATATAATTATAACAGATCATCATGAACAATTAGAAAAATTGCCAAATGCATATGCAATAATAAATGCAAAAAGAAGAGATAATACATATCCATTTAGAGGACTTGCAGGTTGTCGGAGTAGTATTTAAATTAATACAAGCAATTTCTATTAAACTAGAGTTAGATAATAAAGAATATTTAAAATATTTAGATATAGTATGTATTGGAACAATATCTGATATTGTTCCATTAATAGGTGAAAACAGAATAATTGCAAAATTAGGATTAAAATTAATTTCACAAACAAAAAACATTGGGTTAAAAACACTTATACAAAAATTAGGATATAAAAAAATAAATTCAAATACAATTTCATTTGGTGTAGCACCTAGAATTAATGCATGTGGAAGAATGGGGTATGAAAATGAAGCATTAAAACTATTTTTAACAGAAAATATAGAGGAAGCAACTATAATAACAGATAATCTTAACAATTATAATAAACAAAGACAAATAAAAGAAAAACAAATATTTGAGCAAGCAATTTTAGAACTTGAAAAAGAAGATATAAACAATTTAAGTAGTATAGTATTATGTGGCGATAATTGGCATTACGGAGTAATTGGTATAGTTGCATCAAAATTAGCAGAGAAGTTTTTTAAGCCAACATTATTAATATGTTTTGAAAATGATGTAGGAAAAGGTTCTGGAAGAAGTTTATCTGGATTTGACTTACATAAAGCATTAACAGAATCTAGTGAATATTTAGAAAAATATGGCGGACATGAAATGGCAGTACGGATTATCTTTGAAAAAAGATATGTATGAAAAGTTCAAATTAAAACTTGAAGATATAGCGATTAAAAATAATGTAAAACAAATAGTACCTGTGATAAAAATAGATAAACAAATAACATTAAAAGAAATTAAAAGAGATACAATAAAAGATTTAGAATTATTAGAACCATTTGGCGAAAAAAACAAGCCACCTATTTTTGTATATAAAAATTTAAAAATTGATTCAATAAGAGCTCTTTCAGAAGGAAAACATTTAAAATTAACATTAAAAGATGATAATTTTTTAATAAATGCAATAGGATTTAATTTAGGCTATTTATCAGAAGAGTACTTAATTGGAGATAAAATAGATATTGTAGGATTGTTAGAAATAAATAATTATGATCGGAAAAGAAAAAATTCAGATAAATATACAAGATATAATGAAATCAGTATAGTGGTAAAAAAGTTCTAAATGTAAAATAAATTGAGAGGATGAAAACTAATATGCAAAACAAAGAATTAATAACTATAGAAAAAATAATAACAAAAGTCAAACAAAAAAATCATAGTTCTAATGTAAAATTAATAAGAAAGGCATATAATTATGCAGAACAAAATCATAAAGAGCAAAAAAGAATATCAGGAGAAGAGTATATTAACCATCCCCTTGAAGTTGCATATATTTTAGCTGATTTAGAATTAGATGATAGTACCATTTGTGCAGCACTTCTTCATGATGTAGTAGAAGATACGCCTATTACACATGAAGATATTATAAATGAATTTGGAGAAGAAATAGCTGAAATGGTAAAAGGAGTAACAAAACTTCGGAAAAATTCAGTATACTACGATTGAAGAACAACAAGTAGAAGATTATAGAAAAATGTTTTTGGCAATGGGTAAAGATATAAGAGTAATATTAATAAAACTTGCTGATAGACTTCATAATATGAGAACACTTAGTTACTTACAAAGAAATAGGCAAATAGCTAATGCAAAAGAGACAATGGACTTATATGCACCACTTGCAAACAGATTAGGTATATATTCACTAAAATGGGAATTAGAGGATTTAGGATTTAGATATTTATATCCAGAAGAATATAGAGAACTAATAGAAGGTATAGAAAAAAAGAGAGAAGAACGTTTAGAATTTATAGATAAAATAACAAAAGAAATTGAAAGGGCATTAAAAAAGGAAAATATTAGAGCAGAAATAACAGGAAGAGCAAAACATTTATATAGCATATACAGAAAAATGAAAAGAGATAATATTACATTAGATCAAGTATATGATTTATTTGCACTTCGTGTAATAGTAAACTCAGTAAAAGATTGTTATGCAGCACTTCGGAGTTGTACATGATTTATATAATCCAATGCCAGGACGTTTTAAAGATTACATAGCAGTACCAAAACCAAATATGTATCAATCTATACATACAACGTTAATAGGACCAAACGGGACACCATTTGAGGTACAAGTTCGTACATGGGATATGCATAGAATTGCTGAATTTGGTATAGCAGCACATTGGGCATATAAAGAAGCAAACAAAGAAAAAAAATCGAATGTAAAAGTAACAGAAGATAAGCTTGCATGGCTTAGAGAAACATTAGAATGGCAAAAAGAAATGCAAGACCCAAATGAGTTTTTAAAAACATTAAAAACAGAATTATTTGAAGATGAGGTTTATGTATTTACACCTAGGGGAGAAATAAAAGTATTACCAAGAGATGCAATTCCAATCGATTTTGCATATTCAATACATGCAGAAGTTGGTCATAAAATGGTAGGATGTAAAATAAACAGTAAAATGATGCCTATACTAACAAAACTAAAAAGTGGAGATATTGTTGAAGTAATTACATCAGACAATGCAAAAGGTCCAAGCAGAGATTGGCTTAAATTTGTAAAAAGTTCTAGTGCTAAAACTAAAATACAGCAGTGGTTTAAAAAAGCAGAAAGAGAAGACAACATAATAAGGGGAAAAGAAATATTAGATAAAGAAATAAAAAGAATAGGAATGACACATAGCGATTTATTTAAACCAGAATGGGTAAATATTGCACTTGAAAGATATCATTATCTTACAGTAGATGATATGTTTGCAAGCATAGGGTTTGGAGCTATAGCGGCAAGAAAAATAATAACAAAACTATTAGAAGAATATAAAAAAGAACATGAAGAAGAAACTATAGAAGCAAAAATACAAGAATTATATACTACAAAAACTACTATAAAAAAACCACCTAAATCAGGAGTTATTGTAAAAGGAATAGATAATTGCTTAGTAAAATTTTCAAAATGCTGTAATCCAGTTCCTGGAGATGATATAATAGGATATATTACAAAAGGAAGGGGAGTATCTATTCATAGAACAGATTGTACAAACATGCAAGAATTGCTACAAGATGAGAATAGAATAATAGATGTAACATGGTATCACGAAAAAGCAGGAACATATAATGTAGACATAGAGGTACATTCAAATGATAGAACTGGATTACTATCAGATGTTGTTAAAGAAATAACTTCTCAAAAAATTAATATTATGGGAGTAAATACTAAAACAAACAAAGAACGAATAGCAACTATTGAAGTCACATTAGAAGTCGAAAATATAGAGCAATTAAACAAAGTAGTAAAGGCAATTAGAAAACTTGATAGTGTATATGAAGTAAGACGTAAAAAATAATATAAAAATTATAATAGATAGGAATGATACAAATGATATTAAAAAGAATTAAAATAGATATACCAGCAGTAGGTAGTACGAATTGCTATATAGTAGAAGATGAAAAGACTAAAGAAACAATGGTTATAGACCCAGCAGGCGAAGTAGACAAAATATTAGAAATGCTAAATACATTACAAGCAAAATTAAAATACATAGTATTAACACATTGTCATGGAGACCATATAGCAGGAGTAAATGAATTGAAAAGAATAGCACGGTGGAAAAGTATTAATTCATAGAGAAGATGAACCAGGATTAAAAGACCCAATGATTAATTTAGCTGAATATGTAGGATTAGGAACAATAACATTAGAGGCAGATTCAAGATTAAATGACAAAGATTTAATACATGTAGGGGACATGGAATTTATAATAATACACACCCCAGGACATACACAAGGTGGGATTTGTTTATATTCAGAAAAAGAAAAACTATTATTTTCAGGAGACACAATATTTAGAGATGCATGGGGCAGAACAGATTTACCAACAAGTAGCTTTACAGATATAATAAAATCTATTACAGAAAAAATAATGGTGCTTCCAGAAGATGTAATAATTTATCCAGGACATCGGAAAATCTACAATGGTAAAAGAATGTCCCATTGGGGACGTTTCCTAGTGGAACAGTCCCATTAGGAACAGATATTAAATGTCCTCAAGAAGGACAGTGAAAGGAGAAAATCATGAATAAAGTTGAACCAAAAACATTATCTGGTTTTATGGAATTGCTTCCAAATGAACAAGTTTTATTTAATCAAATGCAGGATAAAATAAGGATGGTATACGAAAAATTTGGATTTTTACCAATTGATACACCTGTTATAGAGGCTTCGGAAGTTTTGCTTGCAAAGGCAGGTGGAGAAACTGAGAAACAATTATATAGTTTTTCTAAAGGTGACAGTAATTTAACTCTTCGATTTGATTTAACAGTACCTCTTGCAAAGTATGTTGCAGAGTATTATAATCAAATTACTTTTCCATTTAGAAGGTATCAAATAGGAAAAGTATATAGGGGAGAAAGAGCACAGAGAGGAAGATTTAGAGAGTTTTATCAATGTGATATAGATGTAATTGGAGACAGTGATTTAAATGTAATTAATGATGCAGAAATACCAGCAATAATATATGAAACATTTAAAGTTTTGGAGCTTGAGAATTTTACAATACATATTAATAATAGAAAAATATTAAATGGATTATTTATAGAAGCTAATGTGCAAGATAAATCAGCAGATATTATGAGAACAATAGATAAAATAGATAAAATAGGTAAAGAAGTTGTAATTGCTATATTTAAAGATGATTATAAAATGTCACAAAAAAGTATAGAAACTATAATTGATTTTATTGAAATTGATGGAACTACAGATGAGAAAATTAACAAATTAGAACAATTAAATATAAAAAATGAAGTATATATAGAAGGCGTGAAAGAGTTAAAACAAGTTGTCAAATATATAAGATTATTTAATGTTCCAAATGAGGCATTTGAAATAGATTTAAGTATTGCTAGAGGACTAGATTATTATACAGGAACAGTATATGAAACATTTTTAAATGACTATAAATCTGTTGGAAGTGTATGTTCAGGTGGTAGATATAATGAATTAGCTGAATATTACACAGATAAAAATTTGCCAGGAGTAGGAATGTCAATAGGTCTTACAAGATTGTTCTTTATATTAAATGATATTGGATTAATTAAAACAGATAAAAAATCAATATCAGATGTTTTAGTAATATCAATGGTAGAGGATTTAAGTAAATCAATAGAAGTAGCAAATATATTAAGAAGTGCCAAAATTAATACACAAATATATTTTGATAATAAAAAGATAAAAACAAAATTTAAATATGCAGATAAACTTAATATACCATATGTAATAGTAATAGGTGAAGATGAAATAAAATCGGGATTGTTAACAATAAAGGATATGATACATGGAACACAGGAACAATTACCAATTGAGCAAATAATAACAAAGTTGTCTTAAAAATCATATTCATTACATTTTCGAATATATTTTTAGTAAATCAATTTGATTTGCAAAGGAGAAAATTAGTAATGAATATAGCGGTAATAAATATTAAGGATCTACTCAAATATATTTTGAGGATAGTAATAGTTTTTTGTATTATTTTATGTGCTTTACAGTTTTTGAAAAAAATAGATATTACAAAACAGGAAAAAAATATACAACAGGTAATAAGTACTAACACAAAGAAAATAAATGAATATTCTTTTATAAACTGTCTTGATTTATCAATATCTTTAATGTCATATAAAAAAGCAGAAAATGCAAATGAAAAAATTTTGTCAAATAATAAAATATTAGCAATGGGAGCAGAAATATTAAATGAATCGATATATAAAAACACTGATTTGATAATAAACGAAAGTGAATTAAGTATTGATGATACAGAAGAATTAATAAATCAAATTGTAGAATTGCCAGAAAATATAATAACAGAAGCTGTAGTTGAAAATAATATAGCTCCAAATATTACAACAACATATAAAAATGTGCAAATTAATAACCAAAGTGATTATGAATTAACAGAAGATATGTTAATTCCAAATGCAGAAATTACTAACAAAAAAGATATTTTTATTTATCATACACATACATGTGAAAGCTATACACAAAGTGTACGGATATGAATATGAAATGACAGGAAATTTTAGAACAACAGATTTAAATTATACAGTTGCAAGAGTTGGAACAGAGCTTACAAAGTATTTGCAAAAAAAAGGCTTTAATGTAGAACATAATGTTACATATCATGATTATCCAGCATATTCTGGTTCATATTCAAGAGCATTAGAAACAGCTCAAAATTTATTAATTGGAAAGGATACACAAATAGTCCTTGATTTACATAGAGATGCAGTTGGAAGTAGCAGTAGTTATGCACCAAGCGTGAAAATAAATGACCAATATGCAGCACAATTAATGTTTGTTATTGGAACAGATGGAGGAGGACTAGAACATCCAAATTGGGTACAAAATTTGAAAATAGCAATAAAAATACAAGAAAAAGCAAATGAAATGTATCCAGGCTTATTTAGACCAATAATTATTAGAAACTCAAGATACAACCAGCATTTAACTACAGGTGCAAGTATAATAGAAGTTGGAGCAACAGGCAATACATTAGAACAATGTATTTTAAGTATGCAATGTTTAGCAAATATTTTTTCAGAATTAATTATTGGATAATTTTTTTTAATAATTAAAATAAGCAAATAGAGACAGACTGTAGATTTTTGTGGCTTAAAAATATACAGCTTGTCTCTAAAATTAGAAAACCATTATTTAATAATTATAAAATATATAAATAATTAAAAAAATAGTTGTAAAAAATACTTTTAATTGATATACTTATAATATCAATTAAAAGTATTTTATTTTAAGGAGGAAATAGGATGGAAGAAGAAAATATAGAAACATTAAATAATAAGGAACAAATTGATGTTCAAGAAACAGTAAACGAAGGAATTGAAATTGCAGATGATGTAGTTGCAGTAATTGCGGGAAAAGCAGTGTCAGAGGTAAGTGGCGTGGCTGGAATGGCAGGAGGATTTGCAGGAGGAATAACGGAGGTATTAAGTGGAAAGAAAAATTTAAGTAAAGGAATAAAAATAGATATTTCTGAAAAAGAGGTTAAAATAGATGTTAATATCATTGTAGAATATGGAATTAGAATACCAGATATAGCTTTTGAAATTCAAAACAGAGTAAAAAAAGCAATTGAAGCAATGACAGGCTTAAAAGTATCAAGTGTAAATGTTCATGTGCAAGGTGTTAGTACAATAGAAGAAAAAGAAGAACAAGAAAATACAATTGAAGAATAAATAGGAGGAGAAAACAATGAAATTTTTAGATAAATTTAATTTAGTACTATTTTCAATATTAATATTAACAATATCATTAATAATATGCTTATTATCATTTGGGTGGTTAGGATTCAATTTAATTTTACAAGCAATATCATTTTTAGCAACAAATACAATAGCAAGTAATACATTACTAGTAGTATCAATTATTTTAATAATATTATCAATAAAATCAATATTTTTTAATTCATCTAGTAAAGAAGAAATGAAAACTAAAGAAGGCATTTTACTAGAAAATGACAATGGAAAACTTTTAGTATCTAAAGATACAATAGAAAGCTTAACAAATACAGTAGTTAAATCTTTTGAAAGTGCAGAAAGTGTAATGACAAAAGTTGAGGTGGATAATGAAAGCCATATAAAAATATATATAACTCTTTTTGTTTATTCTGATGCAATAATAAAAGAATTATCTAACAAGTTGCAAACTAATGTAAAAGATACTATAAAAAAATCATTAGATTTAGATGTAACTGAAGTAAATATTAGAGTTAAAAACATAAGTGTGAAAAAAGAACCAAATATTAAAGAGTAAAAGGTGAGAAAAAATATGGAAGAAATTAAAAATTTTTTAATTAAATATAGGGGAGCAATAATTGGTGCATTAATTGCAATACTTACATTGGCATTAAGCCTTTATAAAATAGTATTTTGTATTTTAATTATTGTAGCTGGAATTATAATTGGAAATCATGTGCAACATAACAAAGAAATAGTAAAAGATAAAATAAAAACATATATAGATAAACTATAATTAGAGACTAACATTGGAGGAAATATGAACAGATCACAAACCAGAGAAATGGCTTTTAAATTATTATATCAAATAGAAATACAAAAAGAAGTAAATAAAGAAGATATAAATTTATTTTTCGAAAACAATCAAATAGCTTCTAAAGAATCACAAGATTATATAGAAAATGTAGTAAATGGAATTAATAAAGAAGAAAAAGAAATTATAAATATAATATCTAAAAATTTAAAAGAAGACTGGGAAATAGAAAGAATTTCTAAAATTAATTTAGCATTACTAAAACTTGGAATTTATGAAATTATATATAAAAAGCTACCATTTAAAGTTGTAATTAATGAAGTGGTGGAGCTTGCAAAAAAATACGGAGAAGAAACATCTCATTTGTTTATAAATGGAATTTTAGCAAGTGTTGTTAAAGAAGCTTAAAATAATTAAGAAATGGGGGACAAATTGAAACCAGAACCAATTACAGTAACCTACTTAAACAAATATATCAAAGAAAAAGTAGCAGAAGATGAATACTTAAACAATGTATATGTAAAAGGTGAAATATCTAACTTTAAACACCATTATACAGGACACTTATATTTCACACTAAAGGATGAAAGTTCTTTAATAAAATGTATTATGTTTAAATCTTCTACAGCTACTTTAAATTTTATACCAAAAGAGGGAATGAAGGTATTGGTATTAGGAACTGTTTCAGTATTTGAAAGAGACGGAGTATATCAAATATATGTAAAGGCTATGAAGGAAGACGGAATAGGAGATTTATATAAAGAATATGAAGAATTAAAAAACAAACTAGAGAAAGAAGGTTTTTTTGATAAAAAACATAAACAAAAAATACCATATATGCCAAAAACAATAGGAGTATTAACCTCACAAACAGGTTCAGTTATAAAAGATATAATTAATGTATCAACAAGAAGAAATCCAAATGTTCATATAAGATTATTTCCAGTTCCAGTTCAAGGAAAAGGTGCAGAAATAGAAATTGCAGATGCAATTAGAATAATGAACGAAAAAAAGTTAGCAGATGTATTAATTATTGCAAGAGGTGGTGGTAGCATAGAAGATTTATGGCCATTTAATGAAGAATTAACAGCAAGGGCTATATATAATTCTAAAATTCCTATTATTTCTGCAGTAGGACATGAAACAGATTTTACTATATCTGATTTTGTAGCAGATTTAAGAGCACCAACACCATCTGCAGCTGCAGAACTTGCAGTGCCAAACATTGAAGAAATAAAACAAAAAATAGATACATATCAAAATCGATATAAAATATTATTAAAAAAGAAAATAGAATATATGAAATTAAGATATCAAAAGTGTATAGCATCAAAGGTTTTTACAGATTCAACAGCAAAAATAAAAGAATTATATATAGAATTAGATAATAAAATAAAAAAATTAGAGAATAGAATGATAGACAAAATCAAAGATTTAAAAACAAGTAAAATTGAAATAATATCAAAACTAGATACACTTAGTCCTTTAAAAACATTAACAAGAGGATATGCAATAGCTAGTAAAAATGAAAAAAATATAAAAAGTGTAAAAGAAATTAAAGCAGAAGATATAATAGATTTAAAATTTATAGATGGAAAAGTACAAACAAAAGTTATATAAAAGTGTAATATTTACCTTGTCCGAGCATAAAATTTATTAGCAGTATACAAAAGGAGAGGGTTATATATGTGGTGGTCATTGAATTTAGGAGAAGTTTTGAAAAAATTAAGAACTGACTTAAATACAGGATTAAGAGAAGAACAATTAGAAAAAATAAGACAAGTTTATGGAGAAAACAAATTAATACGGAAGTAAAAAAACAAATATATTTATAAAATTTATTAAACAATTTAATGATTTTATGATAATAATATTAATAATAGCGGCGATTATATCAGCAATCATGTCATTTATAGAAGGAACAAATAAATATTTAGATTCTATTATAATAATATTTATAGTAGTATTAAATGCAGTTATGGGAGTAATACAAGAACAAAAAGCAGAAAAGTCTTTGGAAGCATTAAAAAAAATGTCTTCACCAACAGCTAAAGTAAAAAGAGATGGAAAAATACAAATAATACCAAGTGAAAAAATAGTGCCAGGCGACTATATAATTATAGAAACTGGAAGTTATATTCCAGCAGATGCAAGACTTATAAAATCATATAATTTGAAAGTGGAAGAATCAGCACTAACAGGAGAAACACTTCCAGTATTAAAAGATGAGAAAGTTATTATAAAAAATGAAGCTTCAGTAGGTGATATAGTAAATATGGTGTGGGGGGCAACTATTGCAGTATCAGGACATGCAGAGGCAATAGTAACAAACACAGGTATGAATAGTAAAGTGGGTAAAATTGCAACACTAATAACATCAGAAGATGCTCCAGAAACACCTCTTCAAAAAAAACTTGCAGAAGTAGGAAAAAAATTGGGACTTGCAACACTTGGAATATGTTTTTTTATATTTATAATAGGATTATTTAAAAGAATTTCAGTAAATGAAATGTTTATGACATCTATAGGACTTGCAGTTGCTGCAATACCAGAGGGATTACCAGCAATAGTAACTATAATATTATCAATTGCTATTACAAGAATGGCAAAAAGAAATAGTATAATTAGAAAATTACCAGCAGTAGAAACTTTAGGAAGTTCATCAGTTATATGTTCAGATAAAACTGGAACATTAACACAAAATAAAATGACAGTAGTAGAAACAAAAGGGCTAAACAATAAGCTAAATATAAATGAAAAAAGATTTCTTTTAAAATTAGCCTCTATGTGTACAGATTGTAACATTTTATATGAAAATGAAAAAGAAATTGCACAAGGAGAACCAACAGAAATGGCTATTGTAAATGCAGCATTACAAATAGGAGAAAACAAAGACAAAACATATAAAACAGAAAACAGAATAAATGATATACCTTTTGATTCAGAAAGAAAACTTATGACAACAATACATAAAATAAATAATAATTATAGGATTATTACAAAAGGTGCTCCAGATATATTGATAAAAAAGTGCACAAAAGTATATGAAAATGGAAATATAAAGGAACTAAGCAATACTAGTAAATTAGAAATTCTCAAAAAAAATGAAGAAATGGCAGAAAAAGCTTTAAGAGTAATAGCAGTTTCTTATTTAGATTTAGAAAACTTACCAAGTAAAGTTAATAAAGATTTAGAAAACAATTTAATATTTGTAGGATTAATTGGAATGATGGATCCTCCAAGAGAAGGAGTAAAAGAAGCAGTCTTTACTTGTAAAAAAGCAGGAATAAAAACAGTAATGATTACAGGAGACCATGTAATAACTGCAAAAGCAATAGCAAAAGAACTTGGAATTTTAAAACCAGAAAACATTGCAATAACAGGAGAAGAATTAGATAAAATATCACAAAAGCAATTAGAAAAAGATATAATGAATTACTCTGTGTTTGCAAGAGTTTCACCAGAGCATAAAGTAAGAATTGTAAAAGCATTCCAAAATAAGCGGAAATATTGTTGCAATGACAGGTGATGGAGTAAATGATGCACCAGCATTAAAAAATGCAAACATAGGTATTTCAATGGGCAAGCGGTGGAACGGATGTTGCAAAAAATGCATCAGATATGATTTTAACAGACGATAATTTTGTAACAATAATAGAAGCGGTAAAAACAGGAAGACATATTTATGAAAATATAAAAAAAGCTATACATTTTTTAATAGCAACTAATATAGGAGAAATAGTAGCAATATTTATGGGTCTTTTATTAGGTTTGGATACTCCACTTTTAGCTATACAATTATTATGGATTAACTTAGTAACAGATTCTTTTCCAGCAATAGCTTTAGGATTAGAGCCAGCAGATAAAAACATTATGAATAAAAAACCAAATGATGCTAAAAAAGGAATATTTGCAGATGGATTATGGAGTAAAATATTTGTAGAAGGTGCAATGATTGGAGTAATTACATTATTTGCATTTAGTTTAGGAAATAATTTATATGGATTAAAAGTTCGGAAGAACAATGGCTTTTGTAACACTTAGTTTACTTGAATTAGTACATAGTTTTAATATTAGAAGTGAAGAATCAATATTTAAAATAGGGTTGCTAAAAAACATGTATTTAATAGGTGCAGTAACAGTTGGAGTAATATTACAAATAGCAGTAATATTAATACCACAAGTTGCAACAATTTTTGATGTAGTACAATTAGATACTACACAATGGATATACACAATACTCATATCAATATCGCCTATAATTATAGTAGAAGCACAAAAATCTTTAAATTCCATAAAATTAAAAGTAATCAACTACAAATGGTAAAATTAAATAATACACCCTTAAGATAAAAAGTGACACATAGATT
>JAUNSM010000082.1 GCA_030539215.1 Clostridia bacterium | reverse complement strand
TCCTATAATTATTTTTTCTATACTTATTATACAATTCAGAAATGAAAAAGTTGTAATAATACAATAAAAAGATATCCATTTTAATGTATATTTTTTTATTGTATTATTAATTTCCTTTATATATTTCTGGTACTTTAGTAGATAATTCCTTCTTGTCAACACATAATTCCAAATTCCCATTTATTATTAAAGCATTTGTATAAATATGTCGTATTTCACTATAAATCTTTGTTGATTCTTTTGATATTGATAAATAATTATCTCCATTTTTTTCTTCTAATAATGCTTTCTTTTCCCTTTCTCTTAAGTCCTTATATATAGCAATTTTTTCTTCTAATCCTTCTGCTTTTACAAGTTCAGGTCTTTCTATCATATATTCTAATAAAATAAGTTGTCCTTTACCACTTAATGCTCTTTCTACGCTATCATTTTGCAAATATGTTAAAAAATCTTCTTCGTTTAACCATATTTCATCTTCCTTAATACATAAAACATCTAATAGCTTTTTTCTATACTCTTCTTGCGAATAACCTACATATCCTTCCGTCCATTCTTTTTTTGTTTTATTCATAATTGTATCTATATCCACAGTAAAATCTGGATACTCATTATAATATGTCTTTGTTAAATATAATTGTAATTTATTAACTAAAACTTCATAAAAAGCATTCTTTTTTTTAGCATCTTCATTTCCATTTTCTATACTATTATTTATCGAATTTCTATATGTCTCCACTTCTCGAAACAAGATTTCTTCACCGTAGATTCGTGCAACAACTGTATTAGGAAGGATATCCATCTTTTCTAGCATATTTCCATAATCATATATCTCTTGCAAAGTTACATTTTTGTCTTCTGCTTTACTATTATCTTTTTCTTATAATTTTATTATTCCAAATATCATTATTAAAACAATTATTGCAATTACAAATATTATTACTAATCTTTTCTTCATTATTATCAACTCTTTTCTTTTTGATAATATCATAAAAGTAAATATCAGTCAATTAATACAAATTCTTTATTATATACTTTATTTTTTGATATTTTTTTTACTTTTCCTTCAAGTTTCGACAAACTTTGCACCACAATAATTGTATAATTATCTTAATAGTTTTTTATTAAGGAGTTGATATTTATGAGATATTGGAACGGACTTTCATTAAACTCTAAAGTTATTTATTTGGGTAAAATTTTTCGAGTTAGAAATTTGTATGAATTAAAAGGACAAAGGCTATGTGATTTAGTTTCTACTGATGAACTATGCTCCGAATCAATAGGAATATCAGTATTTGATTGTGAGAAAATAGATGAGCAATAATTTAGAAAATACTTATAATGAATCACTAGTCGAATTAAGAAAATTTAAAAGAATACCCAAAATAAAAGAATGGAATAAAATTGCAGCAGAAAAATGTTTAATGTCTACTATTAGTCTTAGGTACTATTCTGGAAAATCTTTTATTGAAGTTTTTAAAGAATCTCGCAAATATTTCAGTTAATTTATGTGTTGAAATCAAAATTTGGATTAAAAAACAAATTAAATATTAATTGTGGTTCTAACTCCAAAACTTCAACGATTTTAACCATATCCATATAGTCAAATTCTCTTTTCCCTTGTAGCTTCTTTGTAAGTGTATTATATGAAGTATTCATTTTTTTTGCTAGATATGCTCTTTTAATCTGCCTTATTTCTAGTAATACTTTTATTCTATTTCCTAATATTTCTGGATTCATAAAACCCACTCCCTCATTAATTTTTACTAAAATAATTTTATAATATTAGTATTCCAAAAATCAATGTGAACAGAAAAAAAGTTGATGTTGACATTTTATGCAGTATTTGATAGATTAGTGGCATATAACAAAAGAATATACTTGCAAAATAGAAAGGAGTGAAAAAGAATGAATAAATCAGAATTAGTTGCTACAATTAGTGCTAAAACTGGTGCTACAAAAAAATGTGCTGAAGGTGCATTAAATGCTTTTGTAGAAGCAGTTACAGAAGAATTAAAAAAAGGTGGTAAAGTTCAATTAGTAGGATTTGGAACATTTGAAGTAAGACAAAGAGCTGCTAGAAAAGGGCATAATCCACAAACAAAACAAGAAATAAAAATACCAGCTTGTAAAGCTCCAGCTTTTAAAGCAGGAAAAGCATTAAAAGAAACTGTAAATAAATAAAAATATAGACATAATTTTTTTTAGATTAGGTCTTTTTTTAATTTGTCAATATTTTGACAAATTGTAATTTATATTACTTATTACCTACTTATTAAATTTATCTTTATTTCTCTCTTCTTCTAAATTACCTATTTTGGTCATTGAGAAAACTAACAAACAAATTCCTAAGCAAAACATAATAATACCTAAAACACTATATAGCTTTCCTGCAAAAAAGCCAATTAATCCTCCACCTAAAGCACATAATAACATATAAATTATACTAATCTTTTTCATCTCTAACCGTCCTCCATCTTACTATTTATTGTTAATAGTTATTTATAAATTTTTGCACTATAAATATCTTATCTAATGAATTAGTTTTCACTCCATTTATTATCACATTTATTACATAATTCAAATTTTTCTCGATATATTCAGATAATTGTTTATTATCATATAATATTTCGGATTTAATTTCTTTATATATTTCTTTTATTATTTTTCCAATTTCATTTTTTTCTTGATTTTCAAACGTTGCATATATTTTAGAAAGTTCTGATGATGAAATTGCTAAATCTTGTATGTCTCTTTTAGCTAATTTACAACCTATTGCTTCTAAAAAAATTATTTCAAATATATTAACAATTAAATCTTTATAGTCGTTAGCATAACTTAACAATAGATATTTTATTTTATCTATTGAAAATTTACTACAGAATATATTTTCTAAATATATAGAATTCAAATATTCCTTTATAAATTCTACGCCTTCTAACTTTCCTATTAAATTATTGTATGTTGGGTAATCTGCTGTAATTTTCATATCTTGTGCTTTAAAATCAGGATCGTATATCTTTAAAAATCCTTGTATTCCACCCATAATAGTTGCATCGTAAATATAGTTTTGGACATTTATGCTGTTTTGCTTTACTTTAATATACATTACTCTAATAACATTTAGCATTTTATCAATTTGCCTTTTGCCTTCTTGATATGAAAATTGTATTCCTTTTTCTTTTATAGCATCTAGTGCTTTATCTGGATTTCTAAAAGTTTTTAAGTATATACCTATTGTATATATATTTGAGTTTGATATTTCCTCCATTATTTCTGTTTTTATTGAACTACTATCTATTCCGTTATATCTATACACTCTTTCATCTAATAACTGTAATAATTGCATCTGAATATCTATTATATCTTCTTCTTTAATCAAATGCTTATCATATCCTTCCTCCAGCAATGTTTTAAAATAATTACATTCATCTAATTCTTCTCTTTTAATAATACTTATAGAGTCAATTTCATTCATCTTCTTCACTTTCCTCTAAATATTCTATTGGCTTTCTATTCAATAAATTTTCTCTCATTTTATACATAACAGTTCCTTCTAAATACTCTATATCTCCTTGACATATACCATCAAATGATTTTTTCATAAATGTAATTAGTTCATCATCTGTTATTAAATCCATTGTATCATTTTTATATTCGTAAAATATATCTATTAATTCATATATGGTTTGTGCATAGTTTTCTTGATTTATATATGGTGAATCGCAAAACTCCTTAATAATTTTATCTACTATTCCACCTCTAAACTCTATTCTTCCATTTGCTTTTAATGATTCTATTCTTCTTTCAATTATGTTATTTATTTGATTTTCTGATAGACTTAATCCATATTTACTTGTATATTCATTACATTTTTTTATATTAGTAATTTCAATTTGTTTTCTTTTATTAAGTATATCTAAATATGAATTTTCCATCTTTTAACACCTCCTATTATATATATCATAAAAACTAGTAATTATCAACTAACTACTAGCTTTTAAGAATTGTAAATTCTCCCTAAAACATTGTTATTTGTTCATCATTTTTAATCTCTTTTTTGTATGCTTTAATAATATCTTTCATATCATATAAAATTCCATATTTATTGCATTCATCAGTAAATACTGTATATAAATTTTTAGCATTTAAAACAATACAATTATATCTATCTCCATAGCTTTTGATATATTCTTTTTTTAAACCTATAAAATGTTGGTCTAGTTTATTAAAATAATAATCTCTTTGATTTTCTCTTAAAGTCATTCCCATATAAGTATTAATAAATTTTGCACCATTTTCGTAGGCAAGTCTAATCAACTGTTTTATATCTTTTTCTTTATCTGTTATGAATGGTAATACAGGATTCATCATAATACCTGCAAATATTCCATTATCAGTTAATGTTTTAATTGCTTGTAATCTTTTAGAAGATACACATACATTTGGCTCTATTATTCTTGACAATTCATCTTTTGGAGTTGTTATAGTAAATTTAATAATAACATCATTTTTTGAATTTATTTCTTTTAATAAATCTATATCTCGTAATATCAAATCACTTTTAGTATCAATAGA
>JAUNSM010000022.1 GCA_030539215.1 Clostridia bacterium | reverse complement strand
GAGTTTTCTTTTTCCATGTATAGACTGGATCAAATATTTCATAATTCTCATCTGGAATTTCTTCTTCTTTTAAAGTCAATACATCTCCTAAAGCCTTTTTAGTTTTCTTATCATATAATCTCCATACTTCCTTATATCCTGGATTTGTTATCTTTTCTGGATTTTCAGAAACCTTTATTCTAGGAATGAACTTTTCATTTTCCTCAACAATTAATAAATACTCCCAAGAATCATAATTTTTATCAATTTCTTTCTTTAAATTTCTTTCCTCCATTATACTTATGTGTTTCTTTTCAGTAACTATAATATGGTCTATAAGTTGTATCCCAAATGTTCTTAATAATTTATATGCTTTTTTCGTAATATCACAATCTAAATCACTTGATTTAGCTGAATTTGACGGATGATTATGTACCAGTATTACCTTGCTACATACATTAATTAATGCTAGTCTTATCATTTCTTTAGTATCAATTGGAGCATATTCTCCATTTCCTATTCCAACGATTGTAACATTTCTAATATTGTTCATATTATCTAAACCAATAAATAACATGTGTTCTTGTACTGCCCCTTTTATTTCTTGAACTTCCTTTAAATTATACACTTCATTACCGTTACAAACTTTTCTTGCCTTGCTTTTATTTTTAGGTTTTTGTTGAATTTCTATATTAATACCCATATTCTAAATTCTCCTTTTGTACTTGTTTTATCTTTCGTTATACCAGTCAAGTCCAGTATTTTTGTTTTTCCTAATTAATTCTTTTATTTCTCTTTTTGATAAATCTCCAAATGTTTTTGTTATTCTCTTTAATTTACTTCCCTTTGATAAATTTTCTTGCGATAATAACTTATATACTTCTTTTATTAATAATTTTGTATTTATACTTTCTAGTTCTTTTTTATAATTTAGTTCATTCAAGTCATTATTTAATTTTTTTCTATCCCAAAACTCTCTTTTTATTTTCCATTCTTCTTGTTTTTTCTTATATTCTTCAGTTTTATATTCTTTTAATGATTTTAAAATTTGGTTTCCAACTTTATTTAATAAGAATAATTTTGCATTATTTCTACTTTTTTGATATTGTTTGTTGTTTTCAATTTTTTGTAAAATTTTATCTATATTTACACACGTTTCAATATATTTATTAAACTCAGCTTTATAATACATAGATGAATTAATTATTAACATAGTAGTTTCATCAATTACTTCTTTTGTTTTTGATTCTTGATATTGATATTTAAAACCTTTTTTAAACCCATTACTTGTTTTTTCTATTTTTACTAAATTGTTAGTTATTCTCTCTATACTACTTTCTTCTATATTCACTGGTATTATTGGTGTTTCAAAAATTGTTGGCATTATTTCCTTTAACTCATTTTCTATGTTTTCCATTTGAATGTTTATAAACTTCATATGATCTTCTAATTCTTTTTTATTTTTAAAAATAATCAAGTCTTTGAAATTACTTAAAAATAGTGTGGTTTCTAAATATGTCTTTTCTTTATATAAAATTGCCTTAGGACCAATATTTTTGTATGTTATCCCTTCTTCTGTCTTTTCTATTTCTACAAAATTATGTGGTTCTAATTTATTTGAAATATATATAATATCTCCTATTTCCATATTATTAATTGTTTCATTTAGTATAGATTCTACATGTGTTGTATCTACTACTTTCAATATTAAATCTTCATTATTATAAATTTGTTTTAGTCTTTCCTTATATGCTGACATTCCTTCATGTGATAATTTAGAAACTTTGCTTTTAGAAACATTTTTTATATCATATAATGCATTTAATTCCTCTTTGTATACTCCCTTTGCTAATATTCCTTTTATTTCTTTAAACTTAATAAAAGGTTTTCTTCTTACTTCTAAATTTTGCTCTTTATCCCAATACACGAAATGACAATGTATATTTTCTTTTTTCATATGTAAAGATGCTGTCCATTCTAAACTATTTATAGGTATTCTTAATTCCCTTGCTATATCTGAAATTCTTTCTTCTAATAAATTTTTCCATGCTTTTTTATTTGTTAAATTATGTAATATTGTATCTTCATCTTTTAGAGATATTACTGTTTTAAAAATATCTATATTTTTATTGCTGATTTCTTTTACATATTCCTCTATTCTTTCAAGTTCTAATAATTCAACTTCATTTGTATTTAATATGTTTCCAAATAATCCATGTTTACTTGTACCTGTATCAACTCCACTCCTTGTTGCTATATACCTTATATGATTTTTGTCTATATTGGCTTGAATATATTGTTTTTTTCCTTTTCCATTATATTTTGCATAAATTTCATCCTTGTTTATCCATTTAAAAATTACTCCACCTTTATATCTATCCTTCTCCATATTTCTTTTTCCTTTATATCAATTTATCAAAATCTAAATCTTCTGGAATCATTTGTGTTATATCCGTATCTAAAAATCTGTTTTTGATAACTCCATATGCCAACTTATTCGCTAAATCAATTTTTTCTTTTAAAAACTCTTTACTGTCTTCAGATTCACAAATTTTGGCTAGTAAATATGCTTGTAAAAACAAAGATGAAAATGATGCCTTTCCAGATTTCGCAAGTAAAGCTATCATCCTTTCAAATTTTTTACCTAATTGATTTTCTATTGCTGTTTGCAATATTTTAGTAATATCATCCATGTCATCTTTTAAAATTTTAACTTTAAAGAACTCATTTAAAGCAATGTTTACTATTTCACTTTCACTTACATTGTTTTTTGCCTTATACCTCAGAACTCTTTCTTTTAGAGTTTTAGGAATTACTGCAAATATTTTTTCACTCTTTGTTTTATTTCCCATTTTATTTCTCCTGTAACTTTTTATATTTATTTTTTAAGGCAGGAAAGAGATACAGAGTGTATCTCCTCAACACATAAAAGGACAAGCCTTTTAGACATCTGTATTCTTTCAATAAGTACAGAAGAAATACAGATAAATCTTTCCTAGAGAGTTTTCCTATTAGTTAATTCCAAAATATACTTTTTTAATTCTCGTTTTTCTTTTATTCCGTTAAAATATTTCTGTATTTCCTCTATAGTAAAACATATAATTATTTCGTCTTGAATTTTTTCTTTGACTAATAGATTTTTAATTTTGTTTTTATCCGTTAATCTGTTTTTCTCACTTTCCTTTCTTATTTTACATGCCATTGTTTGAGATATTTTTTTATTGTCTTCTATTATTACTTTTAATAACAGATCTTGTTCTTGTTTAGATAAAAAACTTAGTTGTTCCCCTGTTTTTACTCCGAGTTTACCATTATCAATTAATTCTTGTAATTTTGGAATCAAACAGTTTAATCTTAAATATCGCTGTATAGTTGCACTACTTATATTTTCTTCTTCTTTTATTTTTCCAGTAGCATT
This sequence comes from Clostridia bacterium, assembly GCA_030539215.1. GTDB lineage: Bacteria > Bacillota > Clostridia > TANB77 > CAG-508 > CAG-452. The sequence goes on along the minus strand of JAUNSM010000022.1, from coordinate 17,321 downwards.
TATTACATCGTTTTTTACTTCTTGAAATATTCTTTGAAATATATTTTGCCTTTTATAATTATCATATTTAATTTTATATGCTTTTGCTCGTTCCATTGGTAGAAGATTATCTCTTGTGCATAAGTTTGTATCTATTACATATAATTGAGCTTGCTCATTGTTTAAATGTTTAATAATACATGGTACTTCTTTTATTCCTATTTTTTTTGCACAATTTCTTCGATTATGTCCTGATAAAATTTGATATTTTCCTTCTCCTATTGGTCTTACAATTAATGGATGTATTATTCCATTGATTCTTATACTTTCCATCATTTCTATCATCTTGGTTTCATTATAACAATTAAATGGCTGATTTGGATAATCCTCTAAAATATCTTCTTTTAATATTACAACTTCTGAATTTTTCAACTCTTTATTTTCTTCTATATCTTCTATTATTACATCTGTTTCTTCTACTATTTTTGTTAACTCTTCTTTATTGTTTTCATCTGCATCTATTCCTAATATATCTTGTATTTCTTCCATGCTTATGAATTCTTTATCTGCCAACATTATTATTTCTTCATTAGTCATACCTTCTTTTTTTCTGTTATTAATCTTATTAATTTCTTCCTTCTTATAATAGTTATATAGCAATTGATTTTTTTCCATTTTTAACTCCTATAATTTCAACTTTATATCTACATCCTTTTTTATTACATTTTTTCTCAGCTATGTCTTTCGGCTCTAAATAACAACTATGTAATTTGCAAAAAGCAACTATCTTATTGGGTCTTATTAACTTTCCATAAATAGATAATTGCTTTGTTTTGTTAATTTTTTTTCTTTTATTTTTTCTACCCATAGCCATACTCCTTATGTTTCTTCTCATGTTTTGTTTTTGCTTTTCTGTTTCTTTCTCTGTACTATTTAATATTTACAGAAATCTAAAAGGCTTGTCCTTTTATGTGTTGAGGAGATACACTCTGTATCTCTTTCCTGCCTTTCTGACGAAAGTTCTATATATTGAGTCCTCTTATTCCAAAAAAATAAGGAGCTAAATCTTTTATTAGCTTCTCTCTATCCATATAAAATGTTCTTTCAACTTCATAGTTGTTATATATAAATTCTGCTTGTTTTTTTCCTTGCATATACAAGTCTTTGAGTATTTTCTTTTTTCTTATTTCAATTTTATCATCTTTTTTTTCTTTTAAATATTTATCTAAAATGTTATCTATAAATTTTAAAAATATTATTGTTTTATATCTGTTTTTTAATAATCCTTCTAAATACAGTTCATTGTTGGCAAAGACCTCACTCATAAGGTTTTCAATATCTTTATCATAACATTCTTTAATTTCACCTATCATTGTTTTTTTATCTATATCAGATAATTCTATATGTTCTTTTAGTTTTTTATAATTTTTTAATATTTCTTCAGTCTGTTGTAATGTTAAATTGTATTGTATTGCTAGTAATTCCTTTTTTGTTTCTTCCATTTTTTGATTTACAACTTCTCCTATTTCTTTTGTAATAACTCTTGCTAAATATTCTTTATATGTTTCTTTTCCAACTTCTTGCATATTAAATCTAACCTCCTAATCTATTTTTTGCAATCTCAAATGTTTTTGGATTAATTTCTATTCCTATAAAATCTCTATTTGTATTCTTACACGCTTTACCTGTTGAACCACTACCCATACAGTTATCTAATACAATATCTCCTTTATTTGTATATGTTTTTATTAAATATTCTAAAAGTTCTACTGGCTTTTCTGTTGGATATATCATTTGGCTAGGATGTAATCGTTGAAATTGTAATATACTTGTAGGATATTTTTCTATACTGCCTTTTCTTAAATCTGGAATTTTATAAAAATTTCCATATACATTATTCTTTTTTAACTTTTCTGTTTTTATATTACCTTTGCCATGTAATGGTGGTCCTTTTCCCATTTGAGGATTATATTTGGGTTGTTTTTTATAAAATATTGCTATTTGTTCATGCCTTCTTAATGGTTGTCTATTTGCATTTAGGAAACCTGTTGTTAAAACTTTATCCCATATCAAATCATATCTGTATAATTTATAATTGCTTTTAATTAGCTCATAAAAGAATTTTGTTTGAGCAAATAAACATATTACTCCATTGTCTTTTATAATTCGTTCATACTCGATCCACATTGATTCTAAGTCTATTTGTTTGTCCCATTTGCAATGTGTTATTCCATATGGCAAATCACATAAAATCATATCAATTGTTTTATCCGGAAACTCTTTCATTATTTTTAAGCAATCTCCATTATATAAACTTTGCATTTATACAATCCTCTAACATTAATTTTTTAAAAATTTCCATTAATACATTTACTACTATAGAGTTTCCAGCTTGCCTATATAGTTGTGTATCTGATGTTGGTACTGCTTTTGCTTTTTCAAAATCATTATCTGAAAAACCGCATTAATCTCCAACATTCTTTTGGTGTCAATTTTCTTATTCTAAAAAAATACTGCCTATCTTCAGTTATTAAAACTGCTGCACTACTATTTATATTTCCACAATTTCTAGTTTGTGTTGGTGCTATGTTGGTTATTTTAGAATTGTTATACGGATTAAACATGATAACATCGCTATTTTCTGCAATATTCGATTTGAAGTTTCCAGCTGCAATTGTTGGAATAATTCCTTTTGGATCATAAACTCTGTTTTGATAACTTGTTTTTCCATCTGAGTTATTTATGCAAATTAACTTATCTGTTTTTTCTATTGTAGCCATATTTGAATTAGTAGCTAGAATAGTTTGTGATACTTGCTTACCTACTCTACCTCTTTTTTTGATATTATGTGCATAAGAAACATTTAAAGAATCTCCTTCAAATGCTTCTGTATAAACTTTCTTTGTTCCTTCATTTACTAAAATATGAGGTTGTGTATGTCCACCACTAGCACTTGTTACTGTTGGAGAAATACCGATTTGTATCATATACACTACCTGCTTGATGTTTTTCACTATCATTATCAAATAGTCCCAAAATTCTGTTTACTTTAAAATCTCCTACATATTGTTCTCCTGCCCCCATTTTAAAATAATTTGCTACCAAGCAAGAGCTATTACTAGGATTTTTAAGGTCTCTTATTATTTTGTTATTTCTCCTTATTAATCTTCCAAGACCTTTTTCCGTTAAATAGTATTTTTCATCTACATTGCTCTCCAATAAATCTTTTAATCTTATCTTCAAAAATTGTTTGTCTGGAAAATTAAAAGAGCATTTGTCAATATCTTTTCTAATAGACACTATAAATACTCTTTCTCTATTTTGTGGAATACCATAATCTTTAGCATTCAAAACTCTCCAATAATTGTTATATCCTAAATCCTCTATATCTTTTAAAATTGTTGCAAATTTTTCTCTAAATCTTTTACTTGTTAAATTTTTAACATTTTCAATTATAGAAACTTTTGGCATAACTTCTCTTAGTATTCTATAACCTTCGAAATATAGACCACTTCTTGTTTTATCTTTTTCAATACCTTTTAGGTTCCCTGCTATACTTATATCTTGACAAGGAAAACCGCCAAGTCATAAAATCTATTTCTTTCAATTTAGTTCCATCTATATTTTTAACATCACCTAAATTCTTTTCTTCATTTTCATTATGCACAGCACAATAACTTTTTATTGCGAATTTATCAATATCAGAAAAAGCGACTAATTCATATTTTATTTTTAAATTTTTTAATGCCTTTTCAAAAGCTCCTATCCCTGTAAATAAACTTAATAATTTTAATGATTTTATCATTTGTACTTCTCCTTTTTATCATTCCCCCTTCTATTTTAATTTTTTGTTTTTAAACTTCATTCCCCCAACAATCCCATCCCTCTGCAGTCTGTCTTGCAAATAGTTCAATACGTGGTAAATCTCCAACTAATTCTACTATTCTATTTCTTACAATTGCTGGTTTTTTGCTATGTTCTTCTATATGTGTATCTATTATTTGTGCTACTTTTTTAGAAACTCTTTTTATTTGTCCTTTTCCTGCGATTAGGCAAATTTCTGCATTAGCCCTAGTCCAATGTCCTAGTCCAAAAAACCATGTATCACTCTTTCTATTTCTTTTTACCCAAGTAAATGCGCAAGTTTTGTATTTAAATCCCCATTCTTTTATTGTTCTAATTGCTTCCAGTAAACATGGAAATGTAACCCACAAAAAAAGAACACAATCTTTTTCAGATATTTTCTGAATTGTATCCTTCATAGCAATTATCTCATCAATTTTCATGGTTTTGTAATGTTTTTCCGCAGTTCCTTCCCCATCTCGCCATGTATTATAATGCCATGGTGGATCTGCATATATGACATTATATTTTTTATCTGTTGTATATATATCAACTTTCATTTGTACTCCTTTTTTATAATAAATTTGTATATCCTTTAATACTTTTCTTTACCCTTTAAATGTTTTCTTTTCATTTAGTTTATTCTGCAATTCTTCTATTTCCTTTTCTAAATCTTGAGTTAAACCTCTTAAAAATTCTAATTCCTCTCTATTTGAAATGAATTCTTTTAATAACTCTTTTGAGCTTTCATATCTTTTTATTACAATTTGTTTATCTATTACTGTAATAACAAATATTTCATTGTTCCACATTAATATACATTCAACATTTTCACCGAATGTTTCATCGATAAAATTAAATTTAATATATTTTGTCATTTAAATTTCCTCTCCTTCATTTTCTATTTCATCATTTTTTGTGCCACAAAAATAAGGGTTCTGCCCCTCTAATAATTTATTTTTTAAACTCTTATAATAATAATTTTGAAAATTTAATATTTCATTATCTGTTGAAATATTCTCTTTTTCTCTAATTTTACACTCATCATATAGATTTATTAATTTTGATCTGTTAACCTTATGCAATAAGTTTTTCAAATTTTCCTTCACTAACATTGCCAAGCAATACGATATAAGTTTAATCTTCTCTATATTTTCATTTGTTAAAACTTCAAGCATCTCTTTTGAATATATCATTTCATACTTTTCAAGTACATCAATAATATCATTTTTGTATTCTAATAACTCATCTGGAAACTTTTGTCCTTTATTTATAAAATAATAAAATAATCTATCTATCCTATTAATATTTATATTATTATCTTTGCGCTTTTTGCGTATAGGGTATTGACTATTTTGCATATAGGGGTATTGATTATTTTGTGTATAGGGGGTATCCATTACATATAATCTTCTTTCAACAATTTCTTTTTTTTCATTTCTTATAAGTTCAATATCAATATAGCCAAATTCAGATAAATGCGAAATCCACCTAGATATTGTACTTAACGAAACTCCATATAATTCTGCAAAATATCTGTTACTTGCAAAGCAAAAACCTTCTTTATTGCTTAACGCTGTAATTTCTCCATACATTAGTCTTTCAGCGAATTTTAGATTATGATTATATCGCACATAAGACGGTATTATTGCATAGTAATTTGCTTTAAATTCACTTTCCACTATTTATCCTCCTCGATATGCTTGTCAGATTCTTTTGCTAATATAAGTGCTGCATATATAAAAAGTGATACGTTTGCACCTATAAATACTCCTAATATAAATTGCAACATATTATTCTCCTATCTAAAAAAAATAAGATTCTTTCAAAATCTTATTTTTTATTTTCATATTTTTCCTACCAAATCCTTTATTATCAACAGTTTTTCAAACGCTGTTTTTGCTTGTATAGTATTGTAAGAGTATCTATTGACCATTGTATCATTATATGATTATTATCTTCTGCTGCTTTTACTACAGTATCATTATATTCACCATATGGACCTCTGTATAAAGTTGTATTGTTTCCTGTAATTAATTTTATTTTATCAGAACATTTTATTATTTCTTCTACATTTTTTTCATAATTTAAATTATTTACATGTGCATGTGATTCTGAATGATTTGCAATTTCATTACCACTTTCATGTATTTTTTTAACTGCATCTGGAAATTTATCAACCCAATTTCCTACCATAAAAAAGGTTGCTTTTACTTCATTCTTTGAAAGCACTTCTAAAATTAAGTCAATATCTTCTGCATTCCATGCACAGTTTATTGTAAGTGCAACTTTATTTTCCTGTGTGTTTACTTTGTATATTGGCAATAACTTAGCTGTTTTTGCAGATGTTTGAATTGTATTATTTTGCTTAAATGTACTTGCAAGTAAAAATAGCATTACAACTGTACATATTGCTATTGTAACTGATACTATTTTATCTTTATTTGTTACATAAAACATAAAAAACCCCCTAATGTATGTTAATTAATTTTATTCATACATTAGAGGTTTATGTTTAAATTTCAATAAAGAAATATCTTTTCTAAAAATATATGCATTTATTGATTATGTTTGCTAAAATTATTTCTGTTTGATTTTGTATCTTATTTTATTAATTTGAACAGATTTGTTGCTGGTGCAGGTGGTGGGACTCGAACCCACACATAGTTTCCTATAATAGATTTTGAGTCTATCGCGTCTACCAATTCCACCACACCTGCATTTTAAAATCTAATTAATATTATACAGTATATTTTTATTATTTACAATATTTTTTACTATATATAGGAAAAATTAATATTTTCATTGCCCACTTGCGGGTTAGCAAGCATAAGCAATGAAAATGAACATATGTTATTCAATATCTTTTAACTCATATTCATTTATATTGATGTTTTTTATTATCATTTCTGATAATGTATTATCAGAATCTTTATATGATACTATTTTTAAATTTTGAGTTGAATTTAATTCTAATTTTAATAAATTGTTATCTAATAAAATTGATTCTGAAACATTCATTCCTAATGGTAATGTTTTATTATTATTTTCATAATACGCACTGTTTGCAAAAGCAATAATTGGAGTGTTTTGACTTAAATTTATTTTGTATAGATTAATTGTTTCTATATCTTGTTGCATTAAATCTTTTATTGCAGATGTTGCTCTTATGTTAAATACATTATATCGATTATCTAAAGTTCCATTTATATCACATTTATATAATGAAAATTCTATAGTCGTTTTTATCTTTTTTAAACATGAATTTAAGTTTCTTATAACACTCTTTATATATTTTGTGTATTCTTCTATTGTTGTATTTTTGTTTATATCTAATATTTTAAATAACTCTTTTTCTGATTCTCTATGTTTTTGGTTCGCCAGTGTTTTTAACTTGTTATCATATGATATGCTTCCAAAAATATCAAAGTTTTCTTTTTCTAATAAAATATTTTTTTCTAATGCTCTGTTTTTTAATTCTTCTAATCTTTCAATTTGTATTTTATCTCTTTTTGCTATTTTATTAATATCTTCTAAAATATCTGTTGTTGCTAAAAATATACTGTCCAACTCTTTTTTAGTTAAAAGTTCTCTTTGTGTACTGTCTAGCTGTTTAGCTAAATCTTCAAAATCTAATTGATAATCAAAAACTTTTTTTATATTTTCTCTGTCTTCTTGTTTTCTTTCTCCTTCTGGAAGTTCTTCTTGTTTATCTTTATTTGTAAATCTCCAAAACTCAAAGATACTCTTTTGGTGTTCATTTATTTCTTGTATATATAAAGTAGCATTTTTTACTTTGCTTTCTATGTTTTTTATTCTTTGTTTTATTGCCTTTATGTCTAAATTTATGTTTTTTATTAATATTTCTTCTTTATCTATTTGCTTGTATAAATCTATTAATTCTTGCAATGTGTAAAATTCTTTTATTTCTTTATATTTGCTTAAATTACTTATTGTTTTATCTTTTTTATTTTCTTCTTTTTCTTCACCTCGATTTGATTGATTTGTAATTTTTTTGTACTTAAAAAAATATTTCACTCTTCCAAAAAATGTTCTTTTACATTCTAAAAATGTTGATATTTGTTTTTCTTTTTCTAAATATTCTTTTTCTAATTTACCACACTTAATTTGAAACTTTTCTAATTCTTTTCTCTTTTTATCTTTTCCTAAAATTAAATTTATCTTTTTATCTTCTGCTATTAAATACTCTTCTTTTATAAAACTAGATAATATTTCATATATTACTTTTTTGTTATTTGCCTTAAATTCTATGCCACCTATTCCATTTATTAATAGTTCAAATTTATAATGGCTTGGCATTTCTGTTTTCATAATAAACAAAGCTTTTAAAAATTTGTAAAATTTTATAGCCTCTTCTTTGTCTCTTAATTTTATTTTATACTCACTTTGTATATCATCATAAATATTTAATCTCCCAGTTATTTGTATACTTAAATTATCATCTTTATCATAGACTTCATAAACTAAGGGCCATTGTTTTGTAAAAAGCCATAGATAGTTTTCTATATCAGATATTTGCATTCTAGTTAAATATTTCATACTGTAATCTGTATAACTTATAGGAACAAATATTTTTTCATTTTTATTACCTGTTAATTGTTTTTTTAGCAAATAAAAAAATGCTGAATATTCTAAATCTTCTGTTGTAACTAACATAAAATACTGGTTTGTATATTCTGAATAATATATCTGCCATAAATAATCTTTTGGATATTTTACTTTAAAAGGTATTTTTTGATTTAATATTTTTTGTTCATTTTCCATCTGCTCTATGCCTTTTAAATCCATATTTGAAACCATTGTTAAAAATTTTGTATGTTTTTCAATATTTTCTTCTTTATCACTATCTAAATATTGATAAAGAGGAACTGCTTTACCGGTATTTTTCTGTAATATTAGATAGTCTATTTGATTTAGTAAGTAATATTTGAATATCTTTTGTATTTATATATTTGTATACTTTATATACATTTTCATCATTATATTTAGAAGGTTTATAATCTAATGTTTGAAAATTTTTTATGCTGTTTGGTATATCCTTTTTTAAATTTAGTCCCAAGTATTTTAATTTATCAATAATATTTTTATCAATCTCCATAAATGTCTCCATTTCCAAAAATATAGTCCTCTTTTAGGCTTTTCTATTTATTATATACTTCTTTTGATACTATTTTTGTTAATGCCATAATTACTGAATATTCCTCTAATTCATCTCTGTATACTCTACCATTTGTTAATACTCCTATTGCTCCTTTTCTTCCTTTAGCAGTATTTCCAAATACATCTTCCATATATCCCAGTTCTTCTCCTTGTAATACTCTATTTACTACTGATTGGGGATATTCAAATGATGGACTAAAACCTATATAATAATTTTTTCCATTATATATAGCACAAATGCTTGTATCCATATATTTAGTATCAACTTCTGGAACCTTATACATCCCTGCTTCTATTCCTACCGCATAATTACAAATTCCGCATTTTTGTTTTGCATATTCAAATGCATTTTTTGCTCTATTTTTTGCCCCATATATCGTTTCTGAAAGTGTAATTGGGTTACACGATACTCCAGAAAATGTATCTTTTTGCTGTCCTTCGTTTTCATCTTTTCTTACTTCTTTTGGTAAAATTATATACTCTAATTTTTCGCAATTATTTACCCAAAGCTCTGGATATCTTGAAAAAGCTCTTGTTATTGCTGTTATTTTTGGAATACTCCTTGTTCCTATAGATATTAACATTTTTTAATTCTCCTTTATTTATTTTTATATCCCGGTTTTCCAAGCAATTTAAACATATTTGTTTTATATTCTTCTACTCCAGGCTGGTCAAATGGGTTAACACCTAAAATATTTCCTGATATAGCGCAAGCTAATTCAAAAAAATATATTAATTCTCCCATTGTTTGTTCATTTAATTCTTTTATGTTTAAAATAATATTTGGAACTCCACCAGCTACATGTGCCTCTAATGTACCTTTCATTGCCTGCTTATTTACATAGTCCATTGTTTTTCCTGCTAGAAAATTTAATCCATCTATATTATCTTCATCTCTTTTTATTTTTATATCTGTTTTTGATTCTTCTATATTAATAACTGTTTCAAAAATATTTCTTAATCCATCTTGTATATATTGTCCCATTGAATGTAAATCTGTTGTTAAATCAACTCCTACTGGAAAAACCCCTTTATGTTGCTTTCCTTCGCTTTCTCCATATAGTTGTTTCCACCATTCTGTAAAATAGTGTAATTTTGGTTCATAATTTGCAAATATCTCTATTTGTTTATCTTTCTTATATAATATGTTTCTTACAATTGCATATCTAAAGCATTGATTATATTTTATATTATTATCTGAATAGTTTTCTTGTGCATTTTTTGCACCTTCCATAAGTTTATCTATATTTATTCCAGCTACTGCAATTGGTAGTAAGCCTACTGGTGTTAATACAGAATATCTTCCTCCTATATTATCTGGTATTACAAATGTTTCATATTGTTCTTCGTCTGCTAATTGCTTTAGTGCTCCTTTTTTCTTATCTGTTGTTACATATATTCTCTTACTTGCTTCATCTACTCCATATTTGCTTTCTAAATACTCTCTAAATATTCTAAATGCAATTGCTGGTTCTGTTGTTGTACCTGATTTTGATATAATGTTTATAGATATGTCTTTATCTCCTATGCAATCTATTAATTCATTTATATAATTTGGACTAATATTATTACCTACAAAAAATATTTGTGGCGATTTTCTTATATTATTTGGTAACATATTTGCAAAATTGCTTGTTAAACTTTCTATTACTGCTCTTGCCCCTAAATATGAACCTCCTATTCCAATTACTACAAAAACTTCTGAATCTTTTCTAATTTTATTAGCCATTTTTTTTATTTTATTAAATTCTTTTTTATTATAATTAGTGGGTAAATCAAGCCATCCAACAAATTCATTTTTATCATCTGATATTTCTTTTAAATTATTATATATTTTTTCTACTTTTTGAGAATATCTTGATATTTCCTTTTCTATAACTCCTGTATAGCTTAAATCTAATTTGATATTTGACATATATATCAACTCCTATATTTTTTTATTAAAATTTATATCTATATACTATCATAATATCAAAATTTTAGAAACACTTTTATAATAATTTTTCTAATTCTTTTATTTTATCTCTTAATTCAGCAGCTTTTTCAAATTCCATATTTGTAGCATGTTTTAGCATTTCGTCTGTTAGTTTATTTATAATATCTTTTATATCTTCATCTTTTCCGATTTCATACTCTGAACCTACATCTTCTATTATTGTTGCTTTAATACTATCTCTTATTGATTTTTTTATAGTTTGAGGAATGATTCCATATTTTATATTATATTTTTCTTGCAAAGCTCTTCTTCTGTTTGTTTCTTCTATTGCTTTCTCCATACTGTTTGTAAGTTCATCTGCATACATTATAACTTTACCTTCAGAATTCCTTGCAGCTCGTCCAACTGTTTGTATTAAAGAACGTTCTGAACGTAAAAAGCCTTCTTTATCGGCATCTAATATAGCAACCAAAGAAACTTCTGGTAAATCTAATCCTTCTCTTAAAAGGTTTATTCCAACTAGTACATCAAACTTTCCAAGTCTTAAGTTGCGTATAATTTCCATTCTTTCTAATGCTTTAGTATCTGAATGCATATAATTTACCTTTATATCAATACTCTTTAAGTATTCTGTTAAGTCTTCTGCTTGTTTTTTAGTAAGTGTTGTAACTAAAACTCTTTCGTTCTTTTTAGTCGTTTGCCTTATTTGTACTATTAAATCATCAATTTGATTAGTTACAGGTTTTACTTCTATTTTTGGATCTAAAAGACCTGTCGGTCTTATAATCTGTTCTACTATCTGTGAAGAATGTTCTTTTTCATAATCTGCAGGTGTTGCACTTACAAATACACATTGATTTATTTTCTTTTCAAACTCTTCAAATTTTAATGGTCTATTATCATATGCAGATGGTAATCTAAATCCATAATTGACAAGTGAATCCTTTCTTGCTCTATCTCCATTATACATTGCCCTTACTTGTGGAATTGTTGCATGAGACTCATCCACAATCAGTAAAAAATCATCTGGAAAATAATCAAATAATGTATATGGAGCAGAACCAGGTTTACGTCCACTAATATGTCTTGAATAATTTTCTATTCCTTGACAAAATCCAGTTTCAATAAGCATTTCTATATCAAAATTTGTTCTTTCCTCTATTCTTTGTGCTTCAATTAACTTGTTTTGAGATTTAAAATATTTTACTCTTTGCTCCATTTCTTCTTCTATTGTTTTAATAGCTGTTTTTAATTTTCCTTCTGCTGCAACATAATGTGAATTTGGTGCAATAAGGGCATGATTTCTTACTCCTATTGGCTTTCCTGTTAAAGGATTTATTTCTGTAATTTTTTCTATTTCATCTCCGAAAAAAATCTACCCTTAAAGCACTTTCCTCTTGATTTGAAGGATACACTTCTAGGATATCTCCTTTTGCTCTAAAAGTTCCTCTTTTAAAATCTATCTCATTTCTAGAATATTGCATTTCTACTAATTTTTTCATAATATCATTTCTAGCTTTTGGCATATTAGTTCTTAAAGACAGCATTAATTCTTGATAATCCTCTGGGTCTCCGAAGTCCATATATACAAGAAACAGAAGCAACAATAATAACATCTTTTCTTTCAAATAAAGATAAAGTTGCAGAATGGCGTAATTTATCTATTTCATCATTTACAGAAGAATCTTTTTCTATATATGTGTCTGATGCAGCTATATAACTTTCTGGTTGATAATAATCATAATAAGATACAAAATACTCTACAGCATTTTCTGGGAAAAATTCTTTGAATTCACTATATAATTGTCCTGCTAGTGTTTTATTATGTGCTAAAATAAGAGTAGGTTTTTGTGTTTTTTGAATAATATTTGCCATTGTAAAAGTTTTTCCGAGAGCCTGTAACTCCTAGAAGCGTCTGAAATTTCTCTTGTTTTTTTATTCCATTTACCAACTTTTCTATTGCTTGTGGTTGGTCTCCTTTTGGTTTATATTCTGATACTAATTTAAACATTTTTCCTCCTTATGCCCCACAATAATGACAGCATAATTTTATCATTTTTATATAAAAAATACAAGGCATTTAATTTTATCATTTATATGCCTTGTATAAATATTAAAAGATTTATATATTGTCAATTTTTTTAAACTGACTAATGTCTGGCTCTATGAAAATATCTTCATTTACATTTCCAAATTCATAATGATATTCAACTATTGTAGGTATAGTATTTCCATTTCCGTCTGTTGTACTACCATCTTTTGCTTTTAATCTAAGTCCTGTTGCCTTTTCTATATAACTCTCTTCTGTATTTCCTAAACTTAAAATATAACATTCTTTACCATTATATTCTGCATTTTTTATTGATGTTGACATTGCTATTTTAAATAAATCCCATAAATTATCTCCACAGTATATATCTACAATCGTTACTTTACTTGGCAATGCATTTGAATCTAATAATGCTATTTTATCTTCACTTGATTCTATATATGTATTTACTTTTTCTTCTTTATAATAATTCGTTAACTTTCTTTCTTCTCCAGTAGCAGTGGTTGCGTTTAAAAACAAAACAGATTGATTTCCTTTGCAATAATAATCTGTAGTAGTTGTTGTTGAGCCTGAATAGTTGATGATTTTTTCGTAATGATTATCATCATTTACATATTTAGCTACTTTTTGGTTTAAATTTTTTATTATTATCATTTTCCTGATAGTAAATCCTAAAAATATAGCTATTAAAATTAATATAACTAATAAAACTAGTTTTAACATCTTTTTTTTATTCATAAAAAATACCTCCATTTCTTTTGTTCTTGCCGATTTGAATTTCTAAATAAAATGAGGAAACTTCAAAGGCAATAGCCATTACAACATTTTATATAAAATGCAAGTAATTAAATACTTGCTTTTATTGATTTAAAATATTGAATATAACATAAATAAACTTGCAGCAAGTGACGATACTAGCGAAACTACTGTTATTTGCGTATTTATTGATGGACCTGCCGTGTCTTTAAATGGATCTCCTATTGTATCACCTATTACTGCTGCTTTATGTGCTTCTGAACCCTTTCCTCCAAAATTTCCTGCTTCTATATATTTTTTAGCATTATCCCAAAGTCCTCCTGCATTACTCATAAGCATTGCTAATAGTAATCCTGATAAAATATTTCCTGTTAAAAATCCACCTATTGATTGAACTCCTCCTATAAATCCTACTATTAATGTTGCTATTATTGATATTACCCCTGCTGGTATTAATTCTTTTATTGCACCAACTGTTGCAATATTTATACATTTACTATAATCTGGCTCTACTTTACCTTCTTTTAATCCTTCTGTTTCATTAAATTGCCTATGTATCTCTTTTACTAATTTTTGAGAATTTTTGTTTACTCCAAAAATTAGTATCGCACTAAACACCGCTGGAATAGCTACACCAACTAATGCTCCGAAAAATACTGCTGGATTCATTATATCAAAAGTTAACTTTTCTCCTGTTGTTGTTGATACAATTTTTGCAAATGCTGCAAGTAACGCTATAACTGTTAATCCTGCTGCTCCTATTGCAAATCCTTTTGTAATAGCTTTAGTAGTATTACCTGCTGCATCTAATTCATCAGCTCTTTTTATTACCTCTTCTCCTAAATTTCCCATTTCTGCAATTCCTCTAGCATTATCTACAATTGGTCCATATGCATCATTTGAAATAATCATTCCTACAATAGAAAGCATTCCTATTGCAGACATAGAAATTCCAAGCATTTCATATCCTGGGCCTATTGGCGCACATAATTTATATGAAATAAGTGATGCTAATCCTATTCCTATTAAAGCTGGCATACTACTTAATAATCCATATGAAAATCCTGAAAGAATCGTAAATGCTGGTCCGTTTTGGCAACTTTCTGCTACCTTTTTTACAGGTTTTTTATTATCACCTGTAAAATAATCACTTGTTACTCCAATTATAACTCCTATAAGCATTCCTACAATTGTAGCTCCCCAAATTCTAATATCAAATTTAGAATAATATGTTGCTACTAATGTAAATATAGCAAATAAAGCACAAGTTAAATATGTTCCTCTATTTAATGCTTGACTTGGTGTTCCATTTTTCTTAATTTTTGAACATAATACTCCAATAATTGATGATAATAACCCTAATGCACAAAAACAGAATAATAAATTAATTTGACCTAGTGGTAAACTAATAATAATTGTTGCTGCAATTGCTGCTATATTTGAATCAAATAAATCTGCCCCCATTCCTGCAACATCACCTACATTATCTCCTACGTTATCTGCAATAACTGCTGGGTTTCTCGGATCATCTTCTGGTATTCCCAGCTCTACTTTTCCTGTTAAATCTGCTGCTATATCAGCAGTCTTTGTAAAAATTCCTCCTCCTGCTTTTGCAAATAAAGCAAGTGAACTTGCACCGAAACTAAATGCTAAAACTACATCTGGGTTTTCTGTTAAAATATATAATATTGCTGCCCCCATAAGTGAAGTTCCTACAACAGCCATTCCCATAACTGCCCCGCCTCTAAATCCACATATAAATGATTTTTCTAAGCTTTTCTTAGCTATTGTTGCAGTTTTTACATTTGCTATTGTAGCAATACTTATACCAATATATCCTGCTAAACCTGATAATACTGAACCTAAAACATATGCTCCTGTCATATATACATTATTAATAGGTGTTTTAGTTTTTAATAACGGTTCTGGAAATAAAAACAAAATAAACATTGCAATTACAAATACAAATATTGCTAGAATAGAATACTCTTTTTTTAAAAATGTAAAAGATCCTTTTCTTATTAAACTTCCTACTTTTTTTAATTTGTCATTTTCAGTTGGTAATTTTAAAACCCAATAGTAAAAATATGCTGCAACTACAAATGCTAATAATGAAACTAAAATAGAAATAATTGACCAATCCATAAAATACCTCCTTATTTTATTACATTTTATTATATATTTTTAATTTTTACAACCCATTTTTTTATTTTAAATAATAAAATATCATTATAATCTAATCCTTTCTTGTGCTTTAAAATCAGGATCGTATATCTTTAAAAATCCTTGTATTCCACCGATAATAGTTGCATCATAAGTATAGTTTTGAACATTTATGCTGTTTTGCTTTATTTTAATATACATTACTCTAATAATATTTAGCATTTTATCAATTTGCCTTTTGCCTTCTTGATATGAATATTTTATTCCTTTTTCTTTTATATTTTTTAGTGCTTCATCTGGGTTTCTAAAAGTTTTTAAGTATGTACCTATTGTATATATATTAGAGTTTGATATTTCCTCCATTATTTCTGTTCTTATGGAACTACTATCTATTCCGTTATACCTATAAACTCTTTCATCTAATAACTGTAATAATTGCATATGGATGAGGAAACTCCACATATGCATTTAGTATTTATTCCAGTTGTTCATACTACTGATAAAAAAGGAAATAATATTGATAAAATTGCTTGTAGTGAATTTTGGAAAGAGAAAGATAGTTATAGAATTTTACAAGATAATTTTTTTGAATTTATGGTATCTCATAATTTTAATCTTGAAAGAGGTTTGGAAAATGGTAGAGTTCATTTATCTGTTGAGGATTATAAAAAAATAACAGATTTTGAAAAAACTAAAGCTACTATTCAAGATATAGAATTAGATTTACCGGAAATTCCTAATATAAAAGATTTTAATAAATTAATGATAGGACGAGATGAGAAAATTCAAGAATTAATAATAAAACCTAAAGATAAAATAATACAAAAGTTATATGAAGATAATCGTACTTTAAATTATGAAATTGTTAAGCAAATTAATCTAGTTGATAAAGCTGAAAGGTATGAAAAAGAAAGAAAGTCTATATTGCTTGAAAACGTAGTTAATTCAACATATTCAACTATTTCTTCAAAAATATAATATGGTATATAAAAATCATTTTTAAATTGTTTCATATCTCTTTACTCCTTTTCCATATTATACTGGTTATATAGCCAATAGTCAAGTAGCATACTAGAACTATATAATTTATTTATAGGTGGTATGAAATGAAAAAAGTTAAAATAGAAAATGGCTATTATTTGTTTAAACTAGAAGATTTATTGAAAGATAGAAATATTAGTATAAATCAATTAATGAGAGAGACGACTACAGATTTTAAAGTTTTAAAAAGAGTAATGACTGGAGAATTAGTTAGATTTGATATTTTTGTTCTTGCAAGGTTATGTGATTATTTAAATTGCTCTATAACTGATATTATTGAATATAAATCAAAATAAATGTTTGTTCAAGATATTAAAAAATATTACAAATGGTAAAATTAAATAATACACCCTTAAGATAAAAAGTGACACA
>JAUNSM010000021.1 GCA_030539215.1 Clostridia bacterium | reverse complement strand
AGCATTCTCAATGCTTGTATTAATTTTGAAGTTATAAAAGTGTCAAATTCCCGAAAAATAAAATAAAAGAACTTTACAATAATAATATATTAAGATATAATTATAAAATAATATATGATTACTTGTTCTGTATAAAAAGCCATTCTAGTAACGAAAGAAATATTAATAAAGTTACAAAAGTAATGAATCATTTATATAAGAGAATAGGAGCAAATTAAATGATAGAAGAAAACGAAATTTTATTTTCAATAATAGTACCAGTATATAATACAGAAAAATACATAAAAAAATGTTTAGAATCTATTAAAGTGGCTATAGATTTAGATTGTGAAGTTATTATTATAAATGATGGTTCTACCGATAATTCTGAAACCATTATTAAAAAGTTTATTAATTCTCTATCTCCAATTTATAAAAAAAGATTTATTTATAAAAAGAAAGAAAACAAAGGACTTTCTGATACAAAGAATGTAGGAATTTCTTTAGCTAGAGGACAATATATTAGTGTTGTTGATTCTGATGATTATATTTCAGATGATTTTTACACCATTGCTAGAAAATACGTTGGAAAATATTCAGTCATTATATATGACTTATATATAGTACACGAAAGGCACAAAGAATATAATTATACAGCGAGAGCTTGTATGGAAGGCAAAAATGATCAAATATTAGGTTTTCTATCTGGCGCAATGCAGGGGTCTTCTTGCAATAAAATAATTAAAAGAGAACTATATTCCAATTATCAGTTTCCAACAAATGTAGAATATGAAGATGTAGCAGTCACACCATTTATATTAATAGATGCAGATAAAATTAAATATGTACCATATCCATTATATTATTACTTGCAACGAGAAAAATCAATAGTTTCAACTAATACACTAATATCAGCATTTTATAAAATATGTGAAAATATTTCTAAACAAATAACAAAAACAAAAGATTTAGATAAATACAAATATATTATTAATGAGTTCTTTATAGAACGATTATTAGAAAATTTATATGAAGATTACAAAAAAAATAATACTAAATTCATAAATAATATTAAAATTTTTTCACAAAATAATAAATCTGTTATTAAATATATAATAGATAATGATACCATACATAAACTAGAAAATCATTATAGTAAAAGGCAAAAAGATTTACTGAATTACATATGTATAGATTTGTATAATGAAAAATATATTGATATAAAACTTAAATTATTTACTAAAAGATTCATTAATTATATTAGACGTACAGTAAAAAGCTTTACTAATTTTATATTCATTTTGATTGGAGGAACTAGATGGAAAAAATAATTCATTATTGTTGGTTTGGTTCTACAAAAAAACCAAAAAAACTAAAAAAATATTTTAAATCTTGGAAAAAGTATTTACCAGATTATAAATTAATGGAATGGAACGAATCTAATTTTGACGTAAATACAACTGATTTTTCAAAGCAAGCATATGAAAATAAAAAATGGGCCTTTGTAGCAGATGTTGCTCGAGTTTATGCTTTACAACAATACGGAGGAATATATTTTGATACTGATATAGAAGTAGTAAAAAATATCGATTCGATTTTAAAAAATAATATTTGGCTTGGACGAGAAGATGAAAATTTTTTAGCAACTGCAATGATTGGAGTTAAAGAAAAAGGAAATAAACATTTGGAGAATATACTCAATATATATAAAAACTCTAATTTTAATGTAAATGATTTATATAGTGTAACAAGTCCAAAAATTTTCACAAAATACTTTGAATCTTTAGGTATGAAAAAGCGGAAATGAATGCCAAACTTTAAAAGATGATATTCATATATACTCAAAAGAATATTTTAATCCAAAATCATATGATGGAAAAAACGAAACATTTACAAATAATACATATATAATACACCATTTTGATGCAACCTGGACTTCAACTGAAGAAAAAGTGGCTATATGGTTCGTACGAAGGAAAATGGGATTTATGGCAAAATATGTTTTTTCATTTTTTTCGCGTGTTAAAAGATTAAAACGCCGAATACATAACAAATAAAAAGTTCACTTCAAAATAATTTGAAGTGAACTTTTTATTTATATTTCTTCAGCAAATTTTTTCTCCAATTTCTTAAAAATGCCATAACCTATAACACAAAGTATAATTGATATTATAAATAATATTCCTAAATTCTTAAAGTCTGGCAATGTTTGACTATAGAAAATACTTCTATATCCTTCTATTATATGTGCCATAGGGTTTAATTTCATTAGAGCAGCATATTGTGGCGGAAGATCTTTTGCAGAATATACTATAGGTGTTAAATAAAACATTAACATTATTGCAATTCCAATTAAATGCTCTAAATCTCTTAAATATACAGTTATGCTTGATACAACAAATGATATTCCTAAACAAAGCACATATTGAACAAGTAATACTAGTGGATAAAATAAAATATATTTTGTTATCCCTAATCCAGAAAAAATAACAAAAGCCAATATTATAACCGTTGAAATTAAAAAATTGACAGCGGCACTAGTTGTAACAGATATTGGAAGTATTTCCCTAGGAAAATATACTTTTTTAACAATATTACTATTCGCAACAATTACTCCTGTTGATTGCGTAACAACTGTAGTAAAAAAAGTCCATGGTATTAAACCAGAGCATACAAAAATAACATAGTTTTCTTGAGTCATTTTCAAAATTAATGGAAATACTATTGCATATACTAATAACTGCAATAAAGGATTTAAATATGACCATAATACACCTAAAAGAGAATGTTTATATTTTCCTCTTATTTCTTTTTTTACATTTGTTTTTAATAATTCTCTATATTCATAAATATTTTTAAATACTTTCATTAAACTCCCCCTTAGTTATTCCGTAGCTTTTAAATAAGTATCTACAACAGAATTTGTTTCTCCATCTTTTTCTATAATCCCATTACTTATCCAAACAGTTCTTGTACAAAATCTCTTTACAGAAGACATACCATGAGATACAAAAACAATAGTTTTTCCCTCATTTTTTAAATCTTCAATTTTTTGAAAACACTTCTCTTGAAAATGCTGATCTCCTACAGATAATATCTCATCAATTAAAAGAATTTCTGCATCAACATTTATTGCAACAGAAAAAGCTAATCTCATATACATCCCTGAAGAATATGTTCTAACTGGGTTGTCAATAAATTCTTGTAATTCTGAAAATTCAATAATTTGGTCAATTCTTTTATTTATTTCTTTTCTAGTTAGTCCAAATATAGAGGCATTAAAATATATATTCTCTCTGCCAGAAAAATCGGGATGAAACCCTGCTCCCAACTCAAGCAAAGAAGTCAATTTGCCATAAGTCTCTAATGTTCCTTTGTTTGGGTAAATTATTTTAGTCATTAATTTAAGGAGCGTTGATTTTCCGCTACCATTTACACCAATCAAACCAACTACTTCTCCTTTATTTACAGTTAAATTAATATCTTTTAAAACAGTCCTTACTTCCTTTTTGCTTTTATTCCAAAAAAGAATTCTCTCTTTTATCGTATTAGTTTTGTCATAAAAAACATTAAATGTTTTAGTTACATTTTTAACAATAATTGCTTTTTCAGTTACTTCTTGCATTATAATCCCTCTTTCTGTGATATTATATCATATATCTTGGTTAAGTCAATAAAAAAAATATGTAAAAAATTGTGTATTTAATATTTAGATATGATATAATAATAATGGTTTTAGCTTTATTAAACTAAAAATAGAGGAGATATATTTTTTATGAATAAAAAAATAAATATTTTGTTTTCTAGTTTTCCAGATTTTTCTGGAAACCCAAAAGCTTTATATGAATATATCATTCAAAATTACAAAGAAAAAATAAATACTTTTTGGGTTTTTTATTCTAGTGAAATTGTTAATATTTTAAAACAAAAAAATAAAAATATTAATTTTGTTATATTTAAAAGTGAAGAATATTATCAACTATTTAATAATATAGATATTATATTTGATACTAATGGATTTTTAATAGATGAAAAGAAAAGCCATCAAATATATGTTAATTTATGGCATGGTTCCAGTCCTAAAAAAAAGGGGTTTTTATTGCCTCCCCAAAATTTTGCACCTCAAGATGTAGAATATTATAATAATATGCATTTAAATTTAGATTATGTAGTCGTTCCTTCACAATTTTCTAGATTAATTTTTTCATCAGTCTTTGATATTAATGTACAGCGTGTTGTATCCTTAGGATATTGTAGAGATGACTATTTGTTTAATTGTGACGGAAAGAAATTATTAAAAAATTTATTTGATATTGATATTTCTAAATATAATAAAATATTATGTTATTTGCCAACTTTTAGAATCGGTTGTAATAGAACTGATTCATATAATATTTGGGATTATAATTTATTAGATCTTCAAGACTATGAAGAAGAAGAATTGTATAAATATTTAGAAGAAAACAATTATTTATTATTAATTAAAAAACACCCTTCTGAAGAATCAATAATACAAATTCCTAAAAGTAAAAATGTTATTATTATAGACGATGAGATTTTAAATAAAAATTTTATAAGCATATATGAGATTTTAAATGCAGTAGATCTCTTAATTGCAGATTATTCTTCAGTTTATGTAGAATATTTATTATTAGAAAGGCCTGTTTTATTCTTACATAAAAATCTTGAAGAATATAAAAAGAAGAGAGGAATTATATTAGATAATATTAACTTTTGGTCTCCTGGTCCACAAATTACTACTTTACAGTCCTTCAAAAAAGAAATTGATTGCTTATTAAGTGATGATAATTATTATTCACAAGAAAGAAAAACTTTTAAAACAATTATGTTTGACAATAATTATAAAAATGTATGTAAAAAAACTTTTGAATTTTTTATTAATTCTACTGATTTTACATTAAATTGTACAACCTTTAATAGTAATGAAAGAAATATAATTAATAATTTAAAAGAATTATCAAATAAATATAACGATTTAGAAGTTCAAAAAAATAAATTAAAACAAATAAATAACAACTACGAAATTGAAGTAACAAATTTAAAACAAATAAACAATAACTTAAATTTAGAATTAGAAGCAATATACAACTCCAGAAGTTGGAAAATAGTAAATAAGTTTAAAAAAATTATAAGAAGAGGAAAATAAAAATGAAAATAGTTTTAACATATGGTACTTTTGATTTATTGCATTATGGACATATTAACTTTTTAGAAAAAGCAAAGTCTATGGGAGATATCTTAATAGTAGGGCTATCTTCTGATAAATTTAATGAAGAAAAAGGGAAACAATCATTTTATAACTTTGAAATAAGAAAAAAATGCTTTCTTCATTAAAATTTGTAGACAAAATATTTGTACAAAATTCGTTTGAACAAAAAGCAGATGATATAAAAAAATATAATGTTGACATTCTGGTTAGTTCAGATGATTGGTTAGGCAAATATGATTACTTAAAAAATTTATGTGAAGTTATTTATTTACAAAGAACTCCTCGGAATATCTTCATCACAATTAAAATCATTATTTATGCAATAAGAAAGGTAGCCTAGCCTTGTTATATACGGAAAAATCTTATATGAATTAAGATAAAAGTTAATTTTTTCTATATAATAAAATCAATTATCATTTACAAATAATAACATTTTAAAAATAAAAATATTTTTTTTGCAAAGCTTCTACAGTTTTTAATTTTTATATTCTTTATCAAATGCCTTTGTTTAATTTGTTTTTTATACATTCTTTTTTCGTTCTTTTTCAAATTAATTAAATTATTAAAAATAGCATTCGTATAATATTGTTTTAGATTGTTTTCTGTTATTCTACTCAAATTTATTTTATTTAATTGCATTATCATATTATCATAATGTAATAACAAATCATAAGCTCTTTTAACACTCTTTTCATAATTATTATTTCTTGTTATGCTATTATTGGCTTGCACATAATAATATCCATAATAGTCTACTGAAGCTACGCTTGTAGCATTTATTATTATTATAGGAATTAATCCGAAATCTTCATGATATAAATTTAATGCAAATTTATATTTGTTTTCTACAAAAAAACTTCTTTTATAAAAGTATAAACAAGCTGGTTCTAATAATATATCTGAAAAGCATAATTTATTAAAAGCATCTTGTCCATTTATTTTATCAAAAATAGGTCCATCTATTTTTTCTATTTTCTGATAATCTTCGGTTACTTTAATTAGTTTAAATTTTATTAAATCAATGCTTTGGTCTATGTATGGAATTAGTTTTTCAAATAAGTTTATATCTATATAATCATCTGAATCTATAAAACTTAAATAGTCTCCTTTTGCATGTTCTACTCCAAAATTTCTAGCATTAGATAATCCTCCATTTTCTTTTTTTAAATATTTTATTTTTTCTGGATATTTATTTTTAAATTCTAAAATTATCTTTTCTGAATTATCTGTTGATCCATCATTTACAATTATTATTTCAAAATCTTGATATGTTTGATTAATAATGGAATTTAAGCATTTTGTTAAATATTTTTCTGTATTATATACTGGTACAATTGCACTAATTTTAGGCATTATTTCCTCCTATTTAAATATATTTTCTAATTTATTTAATATTTTATTATTAAATTCTTGTGCATCAAATTTATTTTCTATCTTATATTTATTATTTATAAAATTTTTCATTGCACTATAAATGCTATTTATATTTTTTTCAGTAACTATTCCATATTGCCCTTTTATATCTTTTTCTGCATCTGAAACATCTGTTGTAATGATTGGTAAATTTAATACTTTAGCTTCATTAAATACAACTGGATATCCTTCAAATTCAGATGTTAATAAAAAACAATCACTTATTTTAAAATATGGATATGGGTTTTCTTTTTGACCCAAAAATAAAATATATTTTTCTAATTTTTTTTCTTTTACTAATTTTTTATATAAATTTGTATCTATTCCTTCTCCAATTAATAATATTCTAAACTTAAAATCATCTTGTTTTAATTTTTCTGCCACTTCTATTATTCTTGTTATTTTTTTTGACTTTTCTTCTTGTCTTGATACATTTAAAAATGTTGTTTTTTCTTCATCTTTTTCTAATTCTATTTCTTCATTTGATTTTTTTATTATTTTTTTATAATCCACTAAATTATTTATAAAATAAATATTTTTATTGTAATTTGTTAATACTTTTTCTAAACTTTTTTTTGCAATATTAGAAACACAAATTATATTTTTAAATTTATCATAATTAATAAATTGAAAAAAATCTCTCATCTTTTTTTCATTATTTTCATAAAATTCTAAATAATCTGTATGCACCCATAATGCATTATTTTTACTAGCAGTTCTTGCACAAAAAGACCCCATTTTTACATCTGTAGCAAATGAACCAGCAAAATCATATTTATTTTTGTATTTTATTATAAATTTAATTCTTTTTAATAAATTTATTATTTTTCTTATTAATATATTTTTATTTTGATTTGGCTTATATTCAATAATTTTAATTTTAGAATTTAACTCGTTTAAAAATACACCTTGTTTTTTTTCCAAAACCAAAGTAATATCATATTTTTTTATTAAATTATTTAATAAATTCACAAGAGCTATTTCAACTCCGCCAACATCAAGTGTATATGCTGTAAATAATAATTTTTCCATTTATTTTAATCCTTATATTATTTTTTGTCTGTATTATATCATATTTTTCATTTTTTTGTATTAATTTACTAAATATTTACTATAATAGAATTACTAGATAGTGATTTTTAAAGTTTAGAGGCAGACTGTATATTTTTAGGCTTAAAAACATACAGCCTGTCTCTATTTGCCTAATTTAATTAAAAGAGGCGGACTTATTTATCCACCTCTTTAAGCTATACTTTTCTGTTAGCAATTTCGATTGCTTTTGCAATCATACTTCCACATTCTTTGGACGATACATTTCCCCATCCACCATCTTGTTTTACTTTTTCGTATACTCCTAATTCTTTTGCTATTTCTTCTTTTAAATTTTCAGACATTAAATTTTTATTTCTTGCCATTTTAAAGTCCTCCTTTAGAAAAATGAAATTTCACTTTTCTATTTAATATTATTAACAAATAAAAAATTTTTACTTTAGTAATTTAATCTAATTTTTGTCTTTTTGTGTTTATTTTTTTATTTATTGAGTTAAAATTCCGTTTGGTGTATCTATAATAATTAATATATTCTCTTCTCTACCAGTTTCAGCATTTATATATACTAAAAAATCTGTACCATTTATTTTACCTTTAAATTCATAACAAAGAATTTCAGACTTCCATTCTGTTGGAATAATTGCTATTCCTTCGCTAAAAATTTCCAAATTTTTATTCAAATTAGATTTTGCTTGTTCTTTTGATATTTTTATTTCTGGGATATTTCTTATTGTATGATTATTTAAATAACCACTAGTTTCTATCCCTAAAATTTCTCCATTGTCTAATGCAACTTTTAATTTTATTAAATCTGGATAAACAGTTATTTCATCTTGCTCATATGCATAATTTATTGTTACAATACCCGCTTCTTTTAAATAATATGTTTCTTTCATATTTTGAATTCCTCTAGAATTCAAAAATTCCTTTCCAATTTCATTTGCCTCGTCTTGTGAGATAACTTCTGCTTGTACATCTCTATTATAATTCATATTTACTATATGTCCACCTGTTTTAGAAATAGATATTGTAAGTGGATTATTAGTGTCACCATCTTTTATTTTACTACTAAAATCATAAACTTGAATATTTCCATTTTCTATTAATCCATTAGAATTTAATTCTATTATTTTATCTTCTCCTATAAATTCTTTTGCAATTTGTTTTGCTTTTTCTTCATCTATTTCATCTCCAATTAATCCTTTTTTCTCTGCTGATTCCATATGTTCTGAAAAAGCTCCATCATATATTAATCCAGCATATTCTCCAAAATTTTCATCTAAATTTTGAAAAGTTGCAGTAGATAAATTATCGACTTGTGTAGCAAATGCCATTTCAGTATTTTTAGTTAATTCATCCCAACTAATTCTTCCCTCATTCATATCTGTGCATAACTGTTCTAACGTATTTTTCAATTCCTTACTATAATCATATAATTGTTTTATATTATCTAATTCTTCTTGAGACAATTCCTCATTATATATATTTTTTCTTGATAAAGAATAACTATATTCACTAACTTGATTCAAAAATTTTGCTGTGTTAGCAAGCTCATTACTGGAAACCGGAAGCTGTGATAAATAAACTTGAGCTAAATTTGCTTCTCTCCATACTTTAGTTAATGTTTCTGCACCATGTTCTGGGGTACTTGTAATTGTAGCTTTAGCTAAATAATTTTCTACATCTTGCACATAATCAACTAATTCATATAATGCTAAATTGTATTGATTTTGCATAGCAGTAGTATATTCTTTATGTTGTTTATATAAAAAATATCCAAGTATTATACTAATAATTATTAACACTATCATTATTCCATAAAGATAATTTTTTTTCATTGTTTTTAAATATTTATTCATAACTACCTCTTTTCAAATATTACTTGCAAAAGTGATGTTTTCCAATAGTTTTTACTATTGTTTTAGACCAAATCCAGCTATTTGTTGCTGTATTCGGATTAAAATAGAATACACAACCATTTGTTGGATCCCACCCATTTATTGCATCTTGTGCAGCTTTTACAACTGTAGAAGATTCAGCTATTGGGTGATTTATTTGTCCATCTGAAACAGCAGTAAATGCTCCTGATTGATATATTACTCCTGCTATTGTGTTTGGAAAGTCACTATGTTTTACTCTGTTTAATATAACAGCCCCGAACTGCCACTTGCCCTTCATAACTTTCTCCTCTTGCCTCTCCGATTTATTGCTCTTGCAATTAATTGCACATCTGATGTAGAACTTCCATTTGCAGCTAGAACTATATTTTCTTTTATATTTCCAGAAAAATATATTAGACAAACTGAAAATATAATTATTAAAAAAATATATAATATGTTTTTCACATTATCCTCCATTTTTATTCACAAATTGTAATTTAAGTTTGTTACTGGATAATGATTTTTAATAATTAAAGTAGGCAAATAGAGACAGACTGTATGTTTTTAAACCTAAAAATCACTATCTAATAACTATAGTTTATATTTTTTTTGTAAAATTATACTTTTTTTATAACTTTTTGTGATATAATTTAGAAAAATTTATAACATTTTGAAAGGAATTTATTGTTTTATGAAAAAAATTTTAATATTTTACGGTTCTTACGGTGGCGGACATTTATCTGCTGCTAGAAATATAAAAGAATATATAGACACAAATTATTCTGACACAGAAACCTGTATAGTAGATTGTATCGATTATATTAACAAATCGTTAAATAAAATTACTACAAAAGCCTATTCCGAAATAGCAAAAAATGCACATTGGGTATGGAAAAAAGTATATTACAGTGCTGAAAAAGGATCTTTTGCAAAAGTAAATAATCAAACACAAAAGATAATGTCTATAAAATTAAATAAGTTATTACAAAATTACAAACCAGACTTAATTATTTCAACACATCCATTTAGTAGTCATATGTGTGCAATATTGAAAAAAAAGAAAAAAATTAATTCTAAAATTGCAACAGTTATTACAGATTATGCACCTCATAGTCAGTGGCTTGTTTATTCAGAGTACATAAATTATTTTTTTGTTGCACATGATGGAATGAAAGAAAATTTAATTAAAAGAGGTATAAAAGAAAATCAAATAAAAGTAACTGGTATTCCTTTATCAAATCGTTTCTTAGCAAATTATAATAAAGAAAAAATATTGTCTGAATTTGATTTATCTATAAATAAAAAAACCATACTATTCTTTGCAGGCCGGAGAACAAGGATTTGGTAAAGATATAATATTTCATATTCTTCAAGCAATTATTGACTCTTTTCCAAACTTGCAAACTATTGCAATTGCTGGAAAAAATGAAAAAATAAAACATCATTTTGATAATTTAGTATCTAAAAGTAATGCTTATGAAAATGTAAAGGTTTTAGAATATACTAATAAAGTTGCTGAACTTATGAGTGTCTCTGATTTAGTTATCACAAAACCGGGAGGACTTACCACTACAGAAAGTTTAGCTTCTCGGTTTACCTATAATTATTATTAACCCAATACCTGGACAAGAAGAAGAAAATGCTGAATTTTTAGAACAACAAAAAGTAGCTATTTGGATTAAAAAGCATGATAATATTCAAGAAGAATTATATAAGATTCTAAATTGCCCAGAAAAATTGCAAAACATGAAAACAAATGCAAGACTTTTAGCAAAAAAGAATTCAACTCGAGATATTTGTAATATTTTATTAGGATAATTTATAATTCTCTTCTTCCTTCTAGAGCTTTACTTAATGTTACTTCATCTGTATACTCTAAATCGCCACCCACAGGAATTCCATGTGCAATTCTAGTTACCTTAACTCCTAATGGTTTTATTATTTTTGATAAATAAATAGCTGTCGCTTCCCCTTCTACTCTTGGATTTGTAGCTATTATTATTTCTTTTATATTATCACTGCCAATGCGATTTAATAATTCCTTTATTTTAATATCTTCTGGTCCTATTCCATTCATTGGAGATATTGTACCATGTAAAACATGATAAACTCCCTTAAACTCATGTGTTCTTTCCATTGCCATTATATCCCTTACATCTTCTACAACACATATTATAGAATTATCTCTTTTTGTAGAATTACATATAGGGCAAGGATCTGTGTCTGAAATATTATAACAAGTATTACAATACTTTAAATTTCCCTTAGCATTAATTATTGAATTTATAAATTCATTCGTTTCTTCTTCATTTAAATCTATCATATGAAATGCAAGCCTTACTGCTGTTTTATGACCTATACTTGGTAATTTTTCAAAGCTTTCTATTAATTTCTCTATTGATGGTGAATAATATGACATATACTTCTCCTTTATTTGTCTAGAGCAAAGCTCTTCTTCCTGTTTTTTAACTAAAACATTCCTGGCATATTAAATTTTCCCATAGATGCTGATTGTGCTAAATCCACTTTTTTTAAAGCCTCATTCACACAAGTAATAATTAAATCTTCTAGCATTTCTACATCATCTGGATCCACAACATCTTTACTAATTTTTATTTCCTTTATTTGTTTATTTCCTGCTACCTTTACAGATATTGCTCCTCCTCCAGCTGTTGATTCAAATTCTTTAGTTTGCAATTCCTCTTGTGATTTTTCAATGTCTGCCTGCATTTTTTTTGCTTCTTTCATAAGCTGATTAATGTTCATTCCTCCGAATCCTCCCATTCCTGGAAATCCACCTTTTTTTGACATTTAAATCCCTCCTATTTATTTATCTATAATATTTATTGGAATATCTAATTCATTTATTATATTTTCAATTGAGCCTTCTTTTAAATTAGCTTTTTTTTTATCTTCCTTGCTCACAAATTTTACACTCATTGTTTTACCTGCCTCAATAGATACAATTTTTTCTATTTCTGATTTATTCTCATATGCCTCTAAAACATCTTTTGCAAATGAATTTTTATTCGCAAGCTCTACCTCAAGTACCATATCATTTGCTTCTTTTGCTACACTACCTATTAAATTAACATATATGCCCATTTTGCCACTTTGCTTTATTTTATCAATTACATTATTCCAATAATCAAAACTTTTTTCTTTAGCAACCTGTTTAACCTCTTTCTTTGGTTGTTGTTTTGCTATTTTTTTATTTTCTAACTTAGTATCACTTTTTTGTTCATCATTTGTTTCTGCAGTTTTAATTTCAAAATTCACTACTTTTTCTATACAAGCACTTATTAATATTGCTTGAAACATTACAGCTTTTTGTGATGACCATTTAATAGTATTTGCAGCTTCAGATAATGTATAAATAAGGTCTAACAATTTTTGTTTAGACACATTATTTACTAGTTCATCTATTTGCTTTTTCTCTTCATCATTATATAAATCTAAACTTTTACTTGATTTATATACTAATATATCTTTAATGTATTTTATTATTTCCCATAAAAAATTATCTATATCTTTTCCTTGGTTTATTATATCATTTGTAATATTTATTACTTCATCTACATTTGATTCTATGATATTTCTAACAATTGAGTAAATTTGTGCAGTTTTTGGCATTCCTACTAAATCTCTTACATAATTTTCATTAATTACCCCCTCATGTTCCCCAACACATCTTTCCAATATGCTAATTCCATCTCTCATAGCACCTTCTGAAAGTATTGCAATTGTCTTTAATGCTTCATCTGTTATATTTATATTACTTTGCTCACAAATTACTTTCAATCTTTTTATAATATCTGTATTAGAAATCCTTTTAAAATCAAATCTTTGGCATCTTGAAAGAATAGTAGCTGGCAACTTTTGAGGCTCTGTAGTAGCCAAAATAAATTTTACATGTTCTGGCGGTTCTTCTAATGTTTTTAATAAAGCGTTAAATGCCCCTATTGATAACATATGTACCTCATCTATAATATATACTCTATATCTAGCACGAGTTGGCAAGAAGTTAACCTCTTCTCTTATTCCTCTTATATCTTCAACACTATTATTTGAAGCAGCATCCATTTCTACAACATCTGTAAGAGAACCTAAAAGTATCTCCTTACAAATTTCACATTCATTACATGGCTCTCCATCATGCGGATTTAAACAATTAATTGCCCTTGCCAAAATCTTTGCCGCAGATGTTTTACCGTGTTCCTCTACCTCCACTAAAAAGATAGGCATGTCCTATTCTTTGTGCAATTATTTGTTTTCGTAAAGTATCAGTAATATGTTCTTGCCCTACCATTTCACTAAACTTAGATGGCCTAAATTTTCTATATAATGCTGTATACGACACGTTTTCCTCCTTAAATTTTAAGTTAACCTTTCTATGGAAAATAATCCACATAGAAATATACTACTTATCGCTGCTTCCTTCCGGCCCTGACGAGATTCGTAGGTTCCTATTGAATTATTCTCCATACAAAAGTTAACTTAAAACTATTTCTTAATTTAAATTATATAATTTTCTTAACATATAATCAAGAGTATTTTAAAATCTTTTAAACACCACATTTTTTAACTCTGTATCTTCTAAAGTTCCTACACCATTTTCCAATATATTTCCAATAGGTAAATCAAATTTAATATTAGATTTAAATTTGCGATTACCTTCAGTTTCAATTATTAAATCAAAATAGACCTGAAATTTAATATCCTCTAAATTAACATTTGCTTTAGCAAGTAATCTACCATCACTTGGCAATTTTTCATTTTCTGCAAAAACATACTCCCCAATATTATCTGCTATAATACTAAACCCTATTAGCCCTCCTTGATTATTTATCTCAAGAACTTCTACATTTGTATTAAGCCCCCCTATATACTCCAATGCATTATTTACCTTATATTCTTCTGAATAATTATATTGAATTGCAGAATTAATTGGCCTATAAATACTTACTATCATATTTTCATTTAATTTATTAATTCTAAAATTTTCAAAGCTTATCTTTTTAATTGCTTCCTCTTTTTTATATTTGCTATTTTTTTCAATTGTAAAAAATATATCATTTTTTTGTAAAATCTTTGCATTCCATGCACCTTGTTCATCTTGAGCAATCGATGATTCTGCAGTGCTTATTACATTAATTTTTTTTAAATTAAAAGGTAAATTTTTTTCTCCCTCTACATGATATGTAAACATTAAAATAGCAGCAAACATAAATATTATACTTAATATTAATACTATAATATAAATATGTATGATTCTCTTTTTTGAAAAACTACCTTGCCTCATTTTTTCCTCCGTTTCTGTATTCTCAACATTTTAAAAAAATCCTTTAAAATATATTCACATTCCTCTTGCAAAATTCCTGTTTCAACCTCTACTTCATGATTAAACTTGTAGTTTTCTATATTAATTACAGATTTATATGCACCTGTTTTTAAATCCATTGTTCCAATATATATTTTTTTTATTCTTGCATTTATTATTGCTCCCATGCACATCATACAAGGCTCCAAAGTTATATACATTTCACAGTTTTGTAATCTCCATGCCTCTAATCTTTTGTTTGCCTTAGAAATAGCTAGCATTTCTGCATGTGCACTACTATTTTTTTTAGTCTCTTTTAAATTGTGTGCCTTTGCTATTATTTCTCCGTCTTTTACAATAACTGCTCCGAACTGGTATTTCTAATTTTTTATACGCTTTTTTTGCCTCTTTTAAAGCTTCTTTCATAAACATTTCTTTATTATTCATTATTCTCTTCCATTATTTATAAAAACTGGTGCACTTAGCTGGATTCGAACCAGCGACCTCTCCCTTAGGAGGGGAGCGCTCTATCCTACTGAGCTATAAGTGCAACTCTTAAATATTATATACTATTAATATGCTTTTGACAAGAAATATATATTATATTATAATGTTTGGGGTTACTAGATAGTGGTTTTTAAATTTTAGAGACAGACTGTATATCTTTAAAAACCATTATCTAGTAACTGTTTTGGAAAAAATGGATCAGTTTCTTTTCCCAAAAACATGTAGGGAGGTCTTTATGCAAAAAATCTTAAGCTATATTCGAAAAGCTGTTGATAATTTTAATATGATACAAGATGGAGATAAAATTGCTGTTGCTTTATCTGGTGGAAAAGACTCTATCACAATGCTCATGGGGCTAAAAAATTTACAAAGGTTTTATCCTAAAAAATTTAATATTATAGCAATTAGCATAAATCCTGGCTTTGAATTTTTTAATAGTGAATTTTTAAAATCTACTTGTAAAAAAATCGGAGTAGAATATATAGAAGAAAAAAGTAATATAAAAGAAATAGTCTTTGATATACGAAATGAGAAAAATCCATGTTCACTATGTGCAAACTTAAGAAGAGGAATTTTAAATAGTGTTGCTATTAGAGAAAATTGCAATAAAATTGCTTTAGGTCATAATGAAGATGATGTTTTAGAAACTTTTTTCTTAAATTTATTATATGGAGGAAATATAAATACTTTTGCACCTATAAGTTATATGGATCGCTCTAAAATTACATTAATTAGACCTTTAATTTATGCTCCAGAAAAAAGTATTAAAACTTTTGTTAAAAAAAATAATATAGAAATAATGCCCAAATGTTGCCCAATGGACGGAAGCTCTAAAAGAGAAAATATGAAAAAATTAATATGGGAATTCCAAAAAGAAATTCCCAATGTTAAAGCTAATATATATGGTGCAATACAAAGAAGTAATATAAAAGGTTGGAATAAATAATTTATTTTATTATATTAATTTTTTTACTCCATTAATTAAATTATCCATTGCAATAGTTGCATCTTCTAGCTTTCTCCCTTTTACCCCCATGTAAAATTTTATTTTAGGTTCTGTTCCTGATGGTCTTACTGCTACCCAAAAATCATTTTCTATCTCAAAATATAATACATTAGATTGTGGTAGCTTTTCTTTATATTCTGTATCTAATTCAAAATCCTTTATACTACCATTTAAGTAATCTTTAAATTTTAATACTTTATATTCTCCAACTAGTTTTGGTGGATTTTTTCTTATTGTTTCTATAATATCTTTTATTTTTTGAGCTCCATCTGCACCTTCCAAAACAATAGGTATTTGTTTTTCATTATAATATCCATATTTTTTATACAAGTTTTTCATATTGTCCCATAATGTTAACCCTTGTTTTTTATAATAAAGTGCCGCTTCTGAAAGTAACATTAATGCTGCAATTCCATCTTTATCTCTAACTTCATCTCCTATTAAGCAACCATAGCTCTCTTCATATCCCATTATGCATTTATATGAATTTTCATCTTCAAATTTTTTTATTTTAGCAGCTATATTTTTAAAGCCTGTTAAAACCTCAAATAACTTAATGCCATTTTCTTCGCATATCTTATCTGTCATTTTTGAAGATACTATAGTTTTTATTAAAGCTACATTTTTATCTAATAAGCCTTTTTCTCTCTTTTGATTAATTAAATAATCAGCAATCGTAATTCCTATCATATTTCCATTAAATAATATATATTCACCTGTCTTGTTTTTTACATGTAAACCAATTCTATCTGCATCTGGGTCATTTGCAATTACAATATCTGCATCTATTTGTTTTGCTAATTTTAATGCTAATTCAAATGCAGCTGGGTCCTCTGGATTTGGATATGCAACTGTTGGAAAATTGCCATCTGGCTCAGCTTGCTCTTCTACAATATGTACATCTGAAAATCCTAATTCTTTTAATATCCCTAAAGCTAAAACTTTTCCTGTTCCGTGTAATGGTGTATATACTATTTTTAGGTTTTCTCCATTTTCTTTTACTATTTGCGGATTTAAACTCAATGATTTTAAATACTTAATATATTTATTATCAATATCTTCTCCTATAATATTATATAATCCTTTTTCTATTGCCTCTTTTTCTGTAATACTTTTTATGTCTGAATAATTTTTTACTAATTTTACTTCTCTCATTATTTCTTCATCAACTGGATAAGAAATTTGTGCTCCATCCTCCCAATAAACCTTATATCCATTATATTTTGGTGGATTATGGCTAGCAGTAATTACTATTCCCGCAATACAATTTAATTTTCTTACAGCAAATGATAATTCAGGTGTTGGTCGTAAAGCTTCAAACCTATATGTTTTAATTCCATTTGCATTTAATATTAATGCTGTTTGTTTACTAAATTCTATAGACATATTCCTTGAATCATAAGCAATTGCAACTCCTTTACTTTGCCCATTATTTTTTATAATATAATTTGCTAAACCTTGGGTTGCTTTTCCAACTGTATATTTATTCATTCTATTTGTACCAGGTCCTACAATTTCCCTTAAGCCTGCTGTTCCAAATTCTAAATCTTTATAAAAACTATCTTTTATTTCTAAATCATTATTTTCTATTTTTTTTAATTCTTCTTTTGTTTCTTCATCAATCTCTGTACTCTCTAACCATTCTTTATATTTGTTTAAATATTCCATAATCTTGTTCCTTTCATTATTTCAATTTTTATTATAATATTCATTACATAATTTTATCGCAGTTTCTGGGCTATCTACTCCTTCTTTGTTTTTTACAGGTGCAAATTCTTCTTCCCTTTTTACTCTTAAAATAACCATATCCTCTAATTTATTAAAAGCATCAAATATAAAACTTTCAAACTTATAACTATTTGGTTCTTCTGGTTTTACTACATTTCCATTTTCATCTAAATATGATGCTTTTTTTAAAGCACTATGATATGGTAACTTGTCATTTCCTATAATTTCTATTCCTTTTATATTAAACAAATTACAATTTATATGAGACTCACCATATACTAAATTATTATTTTCATCTAATTGCTTTGCCATCTGTTCAGTTATTTCAGTATATTCTATTACACTAGGCCTTCCATTTTTTTTGCAAAATACTCCTACTCTTTCTTCTGGGCTAGCCTTTACTAAAGATTTACCCGCTTCTAAAAAATTCCTATCTTTTGTTATACCAATTAATATTTCATCCACCATTTTTGCAAGAGGATTATCTATTGGCCCAATAAAAACCCATTCAATTTTGCGTTTTATCATATCATCAACTATGCTGTTTTTAAACATAGCCTCAAATATACCTCCATGACCGTCAGCAGCCTCTTTAATTAGTCCTTCTTCATTTATAAGCATTTTTCCATTTTTATCAACCATTGGAAGCTCCCCTTGCATAAAAAAGGTTATTGCTTGTTTTGGATATTCAAAATAATTATTCTCTTCAAAAAATTTAATTGTTTGAATATTATTTTCTCTGCTTGTCATTATATACCAAGGAATTATTACTCCATATTTTTCTCTCGCATTTTTTAAATTATCACATAACAATTCAAATAAAGACTTTGGATTTGGCTCTACATTTAATATATATGTTCCTTTTGGACCATTGTGTCCGAAGCCTTGTACCTTGTCCTCCAGCCATTGTAACAACTGCTAATTTCCCGTTTTTTATTTCTTGTTCACCTATA
Source organism: Clostridia bacterium (assembly GCA_030539215.1). Taxonomy (GTDB): domain Bacteria; phylum Bacillota; class Clostridia; order TANB77; family CAG-508; genus CAG-452. The sequence goes on along the minus strand of JAUNSM010000021.1, from coordinate 1,800 downwards.
GTTGTATAATACTTTTTATCCTCCATAGTTAAAGCTTCTTTATCTATGTATTTTATTGGTTCTATTATATCTTTATTAAATTGAACTTGTTGTGTTGTTTGATTATATAAATTATTTATTTGAGTAAAATCAATATTTAGAATTTGATTTAATAATTCTTTCTTTTTTATATCACTTAATTTATCATATTGTGATAATAAATGTTCTTGTCCATATTTTTCTAATATTTTTTGTGCATCTTCTTTATCTTTCAAAATATTAACACCTCCACTTACATTTATTATCATATTATATCAAAAAATTTTTTTCGTCAATATATAATTTTAATTTATTACCTTCTTCTTATAATCTTCAAATATTTCTTCTATTTTATGCATTCCAGAAGTATTTAAAATATATTCATGAAAATCTAATATTTCTTTAATATTATCGTCAAATTCTGTTACTTCATAACAATTAATAATTGTTATATATTTATGATTTAATTTATTATAATATTTATTAAAAAATTTATCTAACATTTTATTTATTTCATTTATATACTTTTCACTTCCACTAATTAATATATTTAATTCTTTATTTTTTTCCAAAACATTTTTTATTCTTTTTTCTATACTAGAATATTTTTTTATTTTAGAATTTTTCCAATTAATATTTAAAATTTTTTCTTTCTCTTTATTATTTATAATTAAATTCTCCAAAACAATATCTGAATTTTCTTTTAAATTATATTCAAAAAATGTTTCAATTTTTATTTTATCTTTTATTTGTTTTTTAATATATGGTAAAACCATTGTTACTAAATGAACTCCACTTACATAAAACCCACATGCTCTTTTTATATTGTTTAAATCTCCCATTTTACGCCCCCTGTTCAATTTTTCTACTGGTAAATTTTACCATTTTATTGTGTTTGTGTCAATTTGTTTCGTCTTCATAAATTCGACAACTAATGTATATTTTTTAAAATTTGGTTAATACTTTTTTTAAAGAGATAAATTAACAATTTTAAAATTGTTAATTTTAAAAATACTTTATAATTGGAGGGTTATAATGAATATCTTTAAAAAAATTATATCAAATTCAAATTTTAAACGTTTTGCTATACTAATATTTTTATTATTTGTTTATATTATTATATGTGCATCTTCTTATGTTAATGCGATATCTTCTAATATTCAAAATAGTATCTTTAGATTACATGTAATAGCAAATAGTGACTCTGAAGAAGATCAAAATCTAAAGTATATTGTTAGAGATAATGTTTTGGAATATATAAATATAATTTCTGAAAATGCAACTTGTAAAGAAGAAGTTATTAATCTTGCAAAAGACAATATAACTGAAATAGAAAAAATAGCACAACAAACCGTATATGAAAATGGATATAACTATACTATTAATTTAAGTATTGGAAACTTTCCATTTCCAACAAAAAGTTATGGAGATATATCATTTCCTGCAGGTTATTATGACGCATTAAAAATTGAAATTGGAGAAGCAAAAGGTCAAAACTGGTGGTGTGTAATGTTTCCTCCCTTGTGTTTTGTTGATGTAACAAATGGGGTGGTTCCTCAAGAATCAAAAGAAATTATAGAAAATAATTTATCTCAAGAGGAATATAAACTTTTATCTGAAAATAGTAATAACATTAATTTTAAATTTAAAATAGTGGAAATGTTTCAAAATATTAGCATGAAATTGGCTCAATCTTAAAAAAGCATTGTAAAAATTACAATTATATGATCTTGAATTTGACACTTTTTTGAAGGTGAAAAGGCTACAATGCAGTAATAATCT
>JAUNSM010000081.1 GCA_030539215.1 Clostridia bacterium | reverse complement strand
TTATATACCAACACCAGATAGACCAACAGACGGAGATTTCTTAATGCCAGTAGAAGACGTATTCTCTATAACAGGTAGAGGAACAGTTGCTACAGGTAGAGTAGAAAGAGGAGTTGTTAAAGTTCAAGACGAAGTTGAAATAATTGGTTTATCAACAGAAAGAAAGAAAACAGTTGTTACAGGTGTAGAAATGTTTAGAAAATTATTAGACCAAGCAGAAGCAGGAGACAACATTGGTGTTTTATTAAGAGGTGTTGATAGAAAAGACATCGAAAGAGGTCAAGTTTTAGCAAAACCAGGAACAATACATCCACACACAAAATTTAAAGCAGAAGTTTATGTTTTAACTAAAGAAGAAGGTGGAAGACATACACCATTCTTTAATGGATATAGACCACAATTTTATCTTAGAACAACAGATGTTACAGGAGTTATTGATTTACCAGCAGGTACAGAAATGGTAATGCCAGGGGATAATATTTCAATGACAATAGAATTAATTACACCAATTGCTATGGAAAAAGGATTAAGATTTGCTATTCGTGAAGGTGGTAGAACAGTTGGTTCAGGTATAGTTTCAGAAATAATTGAATAAGATGTTAGACTAGAAGTTAGAGGTTAGAAATTAGAGATTAGAGATAGTCTCTAATTTTTTCTTGAGCATAATTATTTTTATAATTTATATTTTGAAAATTGGATTTGTTATTAGATAAGGGTTTTCTAAATCCAGTAACTTTAATTTAAGAAAATCTTAAGATAATACTTGCTTTTTTTTAAATAAAATAATAAAATAAATAAATACAGAATATATTTTTTATGAAAGGATTAAAAATGAAAATATTATTAGATTGCATGCGGAGGAGACAATGCACCAGAGGCAAATATTAGAGGCGCAGTAAAGGCTGTTTCCGAAATTAATTCAGAGATTATTTTAATTGGAAGAGAAGAAGTAATAAATGAAAAAATAAAAGAAATATATAATAAAAATAATATATCAGAAATATCAGATAGATTAAAAATACATAATAGTACAGAAGAAATAACAATGGATGATATTCCAACACAAGCCATAAAGCATAAAAAAGATTCGTCAATGGTGGTTGGATTTAATATGCTAAAACAAGAACAAGGAGATGTGTTTATTTCAGCAGGAAATTCAGGAGCATTATTAACACGGAGCTACTTTACTTGTAGGAAGAATAAAAGGGGTAGATAGACCAGCAATTGCCCCAATGCTTCCTTCCTATAAAAAAGGTGTTATGCTTATAGATGCAGGCTCAAATACTAATTGTAGACCAATAAATCTTTTGCAATTTGCACAATTTGCAAACATATATTTAAAAAAAATATATAATATAGAAAGACCTGTAATTGGATTATTAAATATAGGAACAGAAGAAACAAAAGGAAATGACTTGATGAAAGAAAGTTATAAACTTTTAAAGGAAAAATCAAAACAGTATGATATAAATTTTATTGGAAATGTTGAAGGAAGAGAAGCTTTTTCTGGAGAAATTGATGCAATAGTTACTGATGGATTTACAGGAAATATATTTTTAAAAACCGTAGAAGGATTTGGAAAGCTTGTAAAAAAATCTCTTACAGAAAATTTAAAAAGGAATTTTTTAACTACAATTGGAGCTCTTCCAGCACTTCCTTCAATTAAAAGATTTTCAAAAACAATGAATTATAAAGAATATGGAGGGGCATTGTTTTTAGGAATAAACAAACCTGTTGTAAAAGCACATGGTAGTAGTGATGAATATTTATTTTATTTTACAATAAAACAAGCAGAACAATTTGCTAACTCAAAAGCAGTAGATATTTTAAAAAAAGAATTTGAAAAAATAAAATAAATTAAAAAAAACTATTGACAATATATTGCAAACCGTATAATATCTTAATTAGTAATAAGGGAGGTGTAATAGTACCTATGAGTTCAGAGGAAATTTTTAATAAAGTAAAAGAAATAATAGTAGAACAATTAGGAGTAGCTGAAACAGCTATAACATTAGAGTCATCTTTTATAGATGATTTAGGTGCAGATTCTTTAGATATAGTTGAATTAATAATGGCATTAGAAGAAGAATTTGATTTAGAAATTCCAGATAGTGATGCTGAAAAAGTAGTTACTGTAAATGATGTTGTTGACTATATAAAAGAAAATATATAAATAACGAACAATAAAACAAACTTTGTGTTCAAATTTTGAATTCAAAGTTTGTTTTGCTGTTTAAATATTAAGTTTTTATAACAAAATGTAAGCAAAATAATATAATAAATAAAAAAACAGAATATCTTGTCACAAATTCATTTAAATAGTGACTTTATGCGATTAGTTTTAGTTGTAATTTAAATATTTGTATTATATAGTTATAAAAGTGCAGCTTTAAATTTGCATGAATACAAAAGAAAGGGGTAGGTGAGGTGTACAATTCTAGAACTTACTATGGCAGTATTTTTCTAGGAGAAGAAGATTTAAAAGAAACAAACATTAGTTATAAAGTAAAATTAGAATACTACAGAATAAAAAGTTATATAAATAAAGAAACAAAAGAAATTGCTAATTATGGAATTGAAATTGTAAAAAAGGAATATAGAGAAAATAAAGTAAATACTGAAACTAGCAATAAAGAATATATTACAAATAATCCAAATGAAGTAAATAAGATAATTGAAAAATTAAGAAAACATAAAGTAACTCCAATAGGATTAAATGATGTATTAGAAGATTTACAAGAAAATGGACTTAATCCGGTTTTCTTCTCTTCAAATTAGGCAAAATGGGTTTACCCTTTTTGCCTAATTTTTAAATTACCAGATAAAGGTTTTAAATGATTAGCTTTTTTAATTTTATTGCACTTTCGAAACAATCAAATCTTTCTTTTAGCCCATCACTTAATATTTTAAGTTGTTCATCTGTTAAGTTTGTATATTGTTTATATTTTTGTAATAATTCAGAATACTCTAATGATAACTTTTTTAATTCTTCTATTTGTTTACTAGTGATATTAATTGTAAAGAAATCTATAAGAGATTCACTAGGAATTAAATTTGATGTAAAGCATTTTACTTCGCCTAATTTAAAATTCCAATATGATGTTGTAACAGTGGTATTCATACTTCTACCAGTATCAAAGATAGGGCATATAGAAACCCATTCAAGAGTTTTTACATTTCTAATAATACCAAAGTTGTTCAAATGTCTATCTTCATTTAATAAAATATAATCTAACATAAGCATTTTTTGTAAGTATTCTTCTGCATTTGGAACATTATGATTATTTAAAATATCTAAGTAAGTATTGTAATTATCATTACTTCCAGCAGTTAGATTTTCTTTTGGTAAAATAGAGTATGCTGTAATTATTTCCTCATCTTTGTTTATTGCACATTCACAAATGCTTACTAAAGAATCTTGTCTTTTACTGTGAATCACATCTAAAGAGTAGGGAACATAAGGCACATCTAAAATCTTACATATTTTTGAAGCAATAACTTCGTTTATGGGTTCAAAATTGTATAATGAACCAGATGCTTTAAATAAACAATTTTTGTTATTAACTTTTAGCCATACTTTTTTTAATTGTCCATCTGTTGTATTATTTGGAGTTTTAAATTTATCTGATGTTTCATTAGTTAATCCTTTAATAGAAGAAGATGCATTTTCGCCAAATGTTGCATTAGCAAAGTTTATTGCATCATAAGTATTATCAAAATAGTTTATATCTTCCCATTTAATAGGTAAATCATAAGGTTTAATCCAATATTGGTCAGATAAAGATAATGCAAAATGTTTGTTTATTAATTCTTTTGTGCTATCTATATTAAATTGTTCAATTATCTCTTTTGAATTATCACGATGCACAGGTATTCCTCTACCACTAAACCAATGATTCATAAGAACTCTATCAATTGAAGATGTCTGTTCATAATCACATTTTAGTTTATATGGTGCATAGTCGATATTATATATGTTATATATTTCAGTAATAATATTTAATTCTTCATCAAAACCAAAATCTAATACTTCAATATTTTGATTTAATAAAATATATTTTTTACTATTCATGATTTCCTCCTTACGTGGATTAACACCTTAATAATTATATCATATCAAACATTAAAATGCCACTTTTTTATGATTTGAAAATGGTAAATCGTTACTGGATAAAGGTTTTTAATAATTAAAGTAAGCAAATAGAGACAGGCTGTATGTTTTTAAGCCTAAAAATACATAAATTTTGTTGTTCGCTGATTAGATGGTTGTGACATAAGAAAGAAAAAAGGAAAAATTTTTTGCAAAAAACTATTTACAAAAACAAAATGTTCATGTAAAATAAAAATAGAAAAAGCAACAAACACATTGCAAATTTTTGCATAACCGCAAATTCGGCAACAAAAAAATGCAAATGTAGGGGCGATACTTAAGTTCGCCCGAAAATAAATTACATCAAAAATTTTGCGGGCGAACACAGTTCGCCCCTACACAAAAATAAATAATTACAACAAATACATTGCAAAAACCAAAGAAAAGGAGAGAAAAAAATGGCAATCAATGAAACCATTGGGAGAGTAACACACACACACACACACAC
>JAUNSM010000020.1 GCA_030539215.1 Clostridia bacterium | reverse complement strand
TTGCTTTTTCTATTTTTATTTTACATGAACCTTTTGTTTTTGTAAATAGTTTTTTACAAAAAATTTTTCTTTTTTCTTTCTTATGTCACAACCATCTAATCAGCGAACAACAAAATTTATGTATTTTTAGGCTTAAAAACATACAGCCTGTCTCTATTTGCTTATTTTAATTATTAAAAACCATTATCCATTAACATAGCATTTGCAAAGTTTTACATTTCTGTTGAAACCCTTTTGTCTAATATGGTATAATATTGTATATGTTTGAGGAGGATAGTTTATGAGTAAAAAAAGCGAGGCAGAGGAATTAAAAGCAAAAGAGGATGAGGCTTATTTTGAACTTTGTAAAATTATTGCTGAGGCAATGCAAATTCAAGATGTTAATTTGTTGGATTCTCGAATTGCTTATTGGAAAAGTAAATATAAGGGTTTGTTAAGTATTTCTGCTAGTTCAACTTTTAAAAAAAGAATTGAATTTTTGCTTAATCAGTATTATTCGTCTATTACTCAATATATTTTGAGCCAAATTAGATTTAAAGAAGAAAAAATGATATCAAATCAAAGGAAGGCTTTGAGAGAATTGTATGCAATTATACGAGATACTAATGATTTGGCTTTGTTAAAGAAAAAGATTGGAGAATGGGAGAAAAAGTATCCTGTTTCTGGTTTTTTACGTATGTATCAAAAAAGGATAAAGTTATATACTACTGAAAGGAATTTAGAAAGTAATGCTTTTAATCAAGATGAGGCTTTTTATAAACTTGTACAAATTACAAAGAAAAACAATTTAACTTTAGATGAATTAAATCAAGAAATTGATTTATGGAAAAGAGAATATTCAATAGATGATAAATATACTATAGATGATTTTATTAAAAATCAATCAGAAGTTAAACGTTTTGTTTCTGATGAATATTTGGCGCATATAGCTAAAGAATCCTTAGAGCCTTTATCTACTCAAAGTTTGCCTCGTACAGATAATCAAATTATAAAAGCTTTATCAACATTTCCTAAAAAATCTGATATTAATAAGATTTTTGATTGGGTTTATAAAAATCATTTGATAGAGTTTGATGATGAAGCTAAAAATCAGATTATATGTGCTGCTGAAAAGCTTGGTTTTTCTCCTTCTTTATTAAAATCAAACAATTTATCGGAAGTGTCTAAAATAATAGATACTTCTAATTCAAATTTGTCTTTTGAAGAATATCAAAATATGTCTGATATTAAAAAATATATTGTTATTACTTATTTTAATTTATTGCTTCCACATGAACAAGCTCTTTCTAATAATTATTTTAATAATTATTATGAAAAATATATTGAAACTATAAATAACTCAACTGCAGAACAAATTCTAAAAGTACAATCTATAGAAGATGATACAAAAGAGCAACCTATAAAAAATATTACGCAACAACTTACAACATCAGAGCCTACTCAAGAAATCGTAGAACAATTTACAAGTCCAGAACCTGCTCAAGATACTATAGAACAGTCTACAAGTCCAGAACCTGCTACATATACTATTGTTAAAGAGCCTACGCACACAGAGGATATTGTTGAACAGCCTGTGAGCCAAATTCAAGTTTTTTCTCACTTACTTGATACGGTTTATGAGCATACTGCTCAAGCTGAACTTATAAAACAAATTGATGAAATTGTAGACAAGGATTTTAACAAACAAATTTCTATTCCAACTCTCAATAAAATTGATGATAAAATTATAGAATGAAAAATGAGTAGTGCAATATCGCACTACTTATTTTTTAATGTTCATATATATTTCCTATATCTGTTCTATAATCTAATTGTTCATCAATATTTCCTTTTATAGCATTATACAGTTTCTCTTTTGCTTCTTCTAATGTTTGTGCAGATGTTGTAAGTCCAAATAACCTAGAGTTGCTTATTGATGAATATGTATTTTCCCCTATTTTTTTCGCATTTGCAAAATATATTTTTACTCCTTGTTTTTCAATTTGTTCTTTGTTTATTATAAATATTAAAGGTTTTTCTCTGTTTGTTACTGCATATTCTTTTGTAACAACATATACTGTAAAGGTATATGTTGTTTTAAATTTACAATTATTGCTATTTAATGTTTTACTAAATACATTTTTCATTACATCTGTAAATGGTGTTTCTAATAAATTTAATACATTTAATGCTTCTGGATCTCCAAATCTAGCATTAAATTCAATAAATTTAATTCCATTTTTTGTTTTGAAAAATCCACCATATATAACTCCTCTAAACTCAATAGAATCTTTGTTTACATATTTTATTGTATCTTTTATTAATTTAGCACATTGGTCTATATCATTTTGGTCTAAAAATGGTAAAAGTCCATTTTCAAAACTTAGACACCCCATTCCTCCTGTTCCTGGACCTTTATCTTTATCAAATCTATATGGATAATCAAATGTTGTTGGTGTGATTACTATGTTTTCTCCATCTGTTAGTGCCATTACTGTAAATTCTCTTCCTTCAATTTTGTCTTGAATTATTACATTTCCACTTGATTCTAAACAAGTTTTTGCATATTCAAATCCTTCTAGTTTTCCTTTAAAATGAATTCCTCCTACTTTTACTCCTTTTCCTCCTGTTAATCCTTCTGGTTTTACTACAAAATTGTCATCTTGATATTTATCAATAATTAATTTTAATTCATTTATATTTGTTATATTAAAATTTTTTATTATCATTTCTGGAGCTAGTTTTTCAACAATGTCTAATGCATATGTTTTGCTCCATTCTATTTTTGAACCTTTTGAAGTTGGTCCAAAAGTTTTTAGTCCTAAGCTTTTTGCAACATCTATTAAGCCTTCTTGTAATAAATTATCACTGCTAATTACACATGCTTCTATTTTATTTTGCTTTATAAAGTCTTCAACTATTTTTTTATTAAATGGATCTGCAATTAAATATTTCCCATTTGACACTTTTACATATTGTATTATAGTTGGATTTTCATATGGGCAAATTGTATAAAGTTCATATCCTTTACTTATATATTCTGCTAAAACTGCTTCTCTTCCACCATTCCCTAATAATAAACATTTTTCCATCTGTTATACTTCCTTTCTCATATGCTTTTTTTATATTATATAATAATATTAATATTTTTTTCAATATTTATATAAAAACTATTGACTTTTTAATTCTTAAATTATAAAATAATTACAAATTAGCGAACATATTTTTGTAAATAGAGGGGGATTATTTATGAGTCTTTTAAATTTTAAAACAGCTTCTAATAAAACATATTTAACTGTTAGTGTTTTAGGTAATAGTCTAAAATTAAATATTAAATATACTAATACTTTGATTGTTGAATTAAATAAAAAAGAAACTGAAATAGATTTATTTTTGCCTAAAAAATATAAGCACATTGAAAATATTGATGTAATTAATTTAGCTATACAAAAATTATATAATACAATAGCTGAAACCGAAATAGAATATGCAATGGAGATTGCAAGGCATATATTAAAGTTTGCTCCTAATGATTACAAAATTCAACGATTAAATAATGAATTTTATAAATGCTCTAAAAATATAATTACCATAAATCCAGATATAGTAAAATATAATAGAGAAATTATTAATACTACTATAATACAAGCATTTTGTAAAATTAAATACAAATTTAATTCTGCACCATATAAAAAACTTCTAAATACAGCTATGAACAATTATGAAATATATAAAACTAAAACCTTAATAAACAAATGTTTAAAAGTCTCATAATTTTTTGTAATTAAAATGTAACACAATCTTAATATATACGAAATATTTTTCTTCCTTTTATATTATATAATACTTGTATACTAAAGAAATTAAAGGAGTACATAGTTTGAATAGTTATTCAAGGTTGAAAAAAGAAGGTATTGAAATTATTGAAAAATTAAATACATTAAAGGTAAATAATATTGCAATTAATGTTGCAAGTAAGTTGTGTCTTGCTTTTCCTGAACACAATTTAAATAAAAGCGATTTATTTGAATCGCTTTCAAGACTTAATATGTATATTGCTAAAATGCCAGCCGATTCTACAGGTGCAAAATATTTTTATAAAAATAACTCTGTTTATTTTAATGAAAATATTGATATGAAAAATTTATCTACAATGGCAATACATGAATGCATTCATTTTATTCAAGAGTTACGTGATTCTAATAATAACTTAACAAAAATGGGGTTATATAGCCCTACTTCTGACACAGGACTTGGTCTTAACGAAGCTACCGTTCAGCTTATGGCTTCTGAAGCAAATATGTCTAATTTATCTAGTGAAACATATTTTAATATTTCTCTTAACACAATTAGTCCTGATTATTACCCTTTGCAATGTGCTTTAGTAAATCAAATTTCTTATTTTACTGGCACTTATCCTTTATACCATAGTGCATTAAACAGTAATGATGTTTTTAAAAACACATTTATATTAAAAACTGATAAAAAAACTTATTCAACTATTATAAAAAATTTAGATAAATTAATATTTTTAGAAAATAATTTGAATTACTTTTCTGTTGAATTAAAATATGCAAATAAACCTAGTTCAATAAAATTACTAGGTAAATTTATTAAAAAAATAAAAAACAATATAACACTATTGTTTTTTAGTACTCAAAATTTAATTATTGAAAAATGCTTTAAAAGTGAATTTAATAATATTAGAAATTTAAAAGATATTAAAGAATTTAATAAAAAAATATATAATTTTAAAAATATTATTGGATATAGCGACAATTATACTTTTTATAACGAATTCTATCGCAAAATGATGAATGCTATAGAACAAAAAGAATTATATATTAAACAATATGGAGAAATTAACTTGTTTGAAGATATTAATAATAGTCTTATACTTGTTGATAATACTAAAACTACATTTTCATTTATTAATACGTTTATAAGTAAACTTAAAAAACTGCTTGGATTAAATAAATCTGCCGAAAATATTAATAATTGATTTTACTAATCTTTTTTAAGTCTTTCCAAAAATCAATTTTTTTTGTTTCGTCTCTTAAAAGTGCTGCTGGATGAAATGTTGGTAGATATTCTACTCCTTATATTAAAGTTATTATTGCTGTATTTCTTCCCGCTTCTTCCTTTTGCTCTCTATATGAATGCATAAATTTATTATTACACACTGTGCATATATTACTGTCTATAATATTTTGTTCTAGTATTCCAGCTTGTATCAACATCTTTTTATTTAAACAAACTGTATCTATATAATACTTTTGCTTTTCATTTTTTATAAAATCTTTTTCTGAAAGCATGTTACAAAATATAGAATAAAAATTATTTTTTATATCTTCGTCTACTTCAAAATGACATTTTCTAATAGTTGGTCCTATAACACAAATAATATCTTGAGGATTGCTTTTAAATTCATTTATCATTTTATTTACCGCTTCTTTTGCTATTTGTTTTAACGTTCCTTTCCAGCCTGAATGTATATTTCCAATTATATTTTTTTGTTTATCAAATAAATATATTGGCGTACAATCTGCAAATGTAAGTGATAATATTTTGTCTTTTTCATTTGTAATTAATCCATCTATATTATCAAGCTCTATTGGAAAAATCCCTTTTTCATTTACTATTTTTTTTACATTTTCTGTATGCGTTTGATATGGTCTTACTATATTTTTGTAATTTATACCTAATAAATTACATATTAATTTATAATTATTATCAAAAATTTCTTTATTTTCTTTGTATGTATCATTACTGCCAAAGTCTAATGGCTTTAATGTAAATGCGTGTTTTATATTATTATATTCTAGTAATTTTTTAAATTGTAAAATTTTTAAATTTCCACATTGTATAATAACTGTTTCTTTATTATACAAAATATCACTCTTTATTAGTTCAATTATATTATCTTCTTGGTTTTGTAAATTAATATTATTATTTATTATTATATAATTAGAATTTTTAATATAAAATTCATCTTTAGGTTGAGCATTTAGTCTTTTTTGTGCATCTTCTTTATTTATATTATCTCTTTTACAAATTCTTTCTATTTTTGTTTGTGTATTTGCAATAACAGATATTACTATATCACATATTGAATCTAATTTAGCTTCTATTAAAAGAGGTGCATCAATTATAGTTAAAGTATTTTTATTTGCTTTTGCTTGTTTTTCTATTTCTTTCGCTACATATTTATATGTAATAAAATTAAGACTTTCCCTTTTTTTATAATCTGAAAATATTATATCTGCAAGTTTTATTTTATCTATTTCTCCACTTGCCAGTAAAACCTCTTTCCCAAACGCTTTAACTATTTCGTTAAAATATTGTTCACCTGGGAAAGAAAGTTTTTTAACAATTTCATCTGCATCAATAATTATTGCATCACATCTGTTTTTTATTAATTTACAAATTGATGTTTTTCCACTTCCAGAATTCCCTGTAACTCCTATTATCATAATTCACCTTTCCTTAAAGAATATAATAATTGTGCAACTGCTTTTGGTACAAATTTATCAATTTTCTTGTTATTATTATATAGCTCCATTACTATACTAGAAGATAAATATCCTAATTTTCCAGCTCTAAAATAGCATGTATCAATACCTGCGACTTTTTCGTTTATTGCTGATATATTCTCTTCATATTGGTAATCTGTACCATTTCTTAATCCTCTTATTAGAATCTCCGAATTTAATTCTTTTGCCTTATCTATTGTTAATCCTTGGTATAAAACTACTTCTATATTATTTAAATTTTCTTCTTTTATTGTTTCTTCTATTGCTTTTTTCATTTTCTTTTTATCTATACGTTCTGGCTTATCTACATTATATCCTATTCCTATAATTAATTTGCTAAAACACTTTGAAGCTTTTTTTACAATTTCTAAATGACCATTTGTAAATGGGTCAAATGAACCTGCATAAAATCCTATCATTTCTATATCTTCCTCCTTCTATATATTTTCTAAAATTTCTTGTTTTGGTTTGTTTTCTATGTATGTATAATTATTGTTATTTGTATTAAATCCACAAATTGATTTATATTCGCAATATTTGCATACATCTATTTTACTTTTTTTATAATACACTGGCTTTATATCTATATTACCATCTAAAATTTGTTTTGCAATCTCTTTTATTATTTTTTCTGCAGTTTTTTGTATGTTTGTAAATTGTTCTTTTGTTAATATATTTGATTTTGCTTTGCTTATATTACCTTCCTTATCTACATATACTGGAATATTACTAGAAGCACCTTTATCTAATTTTTTATCCATTTTTCTTATTATATTGATATCTGCAAGTATCATTCCATTCATTCTAAATTTCTTTTTTATTTCGTCTTTTATTTCATCATCTGTTTTATTTTTATTTACTTTTATTATTGGGTCTATCAAACTAAAATACAACATTCCTGCTGGTTGACTTTGCTTTATTACTGCCATACTATCCAAATATGTTATAAGTTGCAGTTGTGTTCCTACTATTAATTCATTTAAATCTATATCTTTATTAGATGATTTATAATCTATAATTCTAATATATTTACCATTATCAGTATTTAATTCATCTATTCTATCAATTTTACCAGTTATTTCTATATTATCAAGCTTTCTTTTAAATTCAAACTCATTTTCTAAAATCTCAAAATCACTATTTTGTATTTGATAAACAATATATTTTATAGATTGAATTATTACTTTTTTTAATCTGTTTGTTAATACAATAAATTTAGGTGTGCTTGTAAACAAATAATTTTTGTCCAAATTAAGTTTTTCATCAATAATTTCTATTACCTTTTTCTCAACTTCTTGTTCTGTTATGTTTTTTACATTTTTTACATTTGCAAAAAAGGTATCTATTATATCATGCATAAAGGAACCTGTGTCTATTGGTTTTATTCTAAATTCTTCTTTTTCCTTTAATTTTAATCCATATTTTAAATGAAATGAAAATGGACATTTTTTATATTGTTCTAGTTTTGACACACTTGTTTTAAGTGTATTGCCATATAACTTTTTAATATTTTCTTCAGATATTTTATCTGGCTTATTTTTATTGTTATACCCATTTATGGCTTTAGTAAGTTTTGGTTTCCATTCCTCATTTTTCATATACCAAATATATACATCATTCCATATTTGATTTACTTTTTTTCCATTCTTTAAATTTCTTATATTCGCTAATAGCTCACCAAATGTAGCTTTAGGAACACTTATATTTATATCTTCTTTTATAATATTACTTTTTTGCTTTAATTGTGGAAAAATCTTTTTTACTTTATTTATTAATATTGATGGCCTTTTTGCTTTTCCTTCTTTATCTGATGATATATATGATAAATAAATATCATTTTCTGCTGTTGCAAATGCTTTATATGTATTAAATCTATCTTCATAAATATTTTCTACTGTTCCTTTTGCAATTTCTATTCCATGTTCTTTTAAATATTGTCTGTCTTGGTCATTTAAAAAACCCTCTGTAAAATTTGAATTTGGGAATATTCCATCATTTAATGACAATATAAATAAAGTTTTCACTTTGTGATTTCTAGATCTTTCTACATCTCCAACTATTACTTGATCTATTGCTTCTGGAATTGCACCAACAGCACTTGTCTCTAAACCTGATTTTAATATTTTTCTGTAATCTTCAAATGTAATATTTTGATTTTCAAATACTAATTTTATTTCATCTAAAATATCCATAAGTATATTCCAACTTGATATATATTCATTTGCATATCTAATTTCTTGTTCAATTTTTAAGTTCTCTATTTTTTCTTCTAATATTGCTTTTATATTATTTTCTTCTAAAAATTGGTACAATGCTTTAGTTATTTCTGTTGCATTCTTTTTGTTTTCCAATTTTTGTTTAAACTTAATTAATGGAGTTACAACTTTTTTTCTTAATTCATTAAGTTTTTCTATATCTTTGTTTTGTGAATCATATTTCCAATCCTCTTTATACCATTTATTACCTTTAATATTCCACTTTTTACAGTAGTTTTCTAATATATATATATCCTCTCTTTTTATATCAACAAATCCTGTTTTTATATAACTCCACACAGCACTAGAAGACCAGTTCTTTGCTAAAACTTCAAAAATTGCAAGTACATATTTTACTAAAATATTATCACTTAGTTCTTTTTTATTATCTATAAATATTGGTATATCAAATTTTGAAAACACAGCTAATATTACTTCAATGTAATCTTGTATGTTTTTTGTAAGTATCGAAATATCTTTAAATCTTATATTTTTATCTCTTACTAATTTAATAATTGTATTTGCCACATTTTCAATTTCTGTATATGGGTTAGAACATAATTGTAAATGTATATAATTTACTTTTTCATCATATATTTTATATTTTGAATTATAAATATTCTCTTCTAAAAATTTTAATTCGTTATTTTTAAATCTAAATTTGTTTTTTAATTCTAATGGCTCCTCTAATTTTACTTTTGCATTTTTACAATGATTAATTAATTTTTCTACAACTTGTTTACTTGGATAAAATATATCATTTTCTGGGTTTTTATTTATTTGCAAGCTATCTGTACAAATTACTATACTTACATTTTTTGCTTTTTTTAATATTTCCTCTATTATTATGTATTCCTGTGTTGTAAATCCTGAAAATTCATCTATATAAACCACACTATTGTCAAACATTTCACTTTTTTTTATATTTGTACCAAGTATTGTAAGAATATCATCTTCATCAATATAGTTATTTGCAATAGTTTCCTGATATTTTTCATATATTTCATATATATCTTCTAGTTTTAATTTTAAATAGTCATTATTTGTTTTTTTAATTTGTTCTTTTAATATACTAGTACTAATATTATGCTTTTTTAATTCTGTTATTGTTCTTAACATTAAATCTATATCATTTGTCTTTCCTAAAAAATTTAGTTTGGATTTATTTTTTTCTAATATATAGCTAATTAACATTGCTTTTCCTGTTTTAGATAAATTAGTTTTGTTAATTCCTCCTATTTCTGAAAAGACTCTATATGCCATTCTTTTAAATGTTATAACTTCAGCATTTACTGTACTTCCATTACTTAAAGCTTCTAACAGTCTTTTTTCTGTTGCATACGAAAATTGCTCTGGCACAATTATATATATTTTTTGTGCCAAATTTTTTTCCAACTTTTCTTTTATTTCTTTTAAGCAAAACTCACTTTTTCCTGTCCCTGCTTTACCATATATTAATCGTAAACCCATTTTAGGCTCCCCTTCTCCAATAAAATAAATACTGTTGTGCAATTCCAGCTAAATTTCCATATTTTTGTTTTGCTAAATCTTCAATTTGTTTTTTGTTTACTTTTGCTTCATCAATATTTTTAATATAAAGTTCATTCATTACTCTTCTTACCCATACATCAATAGGAAAAACTTCTAGTTTTTTTAAGCTAGAAAACAACATTATACAATCTGCTACTTTAGGCCCTACTCCTGGAAATTTTAGTAATTCTTCTCTTAATTTATCTATGTTTTGTTCATTTTTAAGTAGTTCTAAAATGTGTTTATTCTCAATTACAATTTTTGTTGTTTCATATATTCTTACATCTCTAAACCCTAAGCCTAAATTTCTTAAATCTTGTATTGAAGCTCTACTTAATTGCTCTGGTGTTGGAAATGTATAATATTCATTTTCATTCCATAATATTTTGTTTCCATATGTTTCGCATATTTTTTCTATTATTCCTTTAATTCTAGGTATATTATTATTTGCTGAAATTATAAAAGAAATTAGTGTTTCCCATAAATCTTGATTTAATATCCTTATTCCACTTCCATATTTAATACTATTTTTTAAATTATTATCTACTTTTGATAATTTATTTTTTATGTTTTCATAATTTCGATTTAAGTCAAAATACTTTATACATTCTTCTTTTATTTCTTTATCACACATTCCAGTAAATATAATGTTTTGTTCATCTTGTTTTACATTAATAACATTTTTTCTAAACACACCTGTATAACTTTTATCTTCTTGTTTGTTCCATCTAAAGCATTGTCCACATTCAAAAATATGTTCTGGATTAAATGATAAACAATTTTCTAATATATATTTTTGCTCCATTTATGTAGTCTCCTATTTGTATATTTCTAATATATATTTTATCATATTTTTTATTAAGATGTATATAATTAATTGACATTTATTATTTCTTATAATATTATAAATACATATTAATGAAAAGGGATGATAATATGAAATATAAATGCAATATTTGTGGGTTTGTGTATGATGATGCAAAAGAAACAATAAAATTCAAAGACTTACCAGAGGGTTGGGTTTGCCCAATTTGTGGTGCTAGTAAAGATTCTTTTTCAGAAGAAGAATAGTAGAAACTTAGTTTTTCAATTTCAAAAAGTTAAACAGAACTTCAAAATGGTATTTTGAAGTTCTTCTATAATGTGACAGTTTACAAAAATTCTGTTTATTTTTGGTTACTAGCTAATGGTTTTTAAATTTTAGAGACAGACTGTATATTTTTAAGCCACAAAAATCTTAAATTTTCATAACTGAAAACTCTAATATTTGTCGAAGTTCGCGTTAATATTTAGATTATTTTAATTTATAATTTACTTTTATGTTTTTTCTTTCTTATGTCACAACCATCTAATCAGCGAACAACAAAATTTATGTATTTTTAGGATTAAAAACATACAGCCTGTCTCTATTTACCTACTTTAATTATTAAAAACCATTATCCAGTAACTATTTTTGTAAAAAATGTTTACATTTTAAACATTTTGTGGTAAAAATATATTATATTGGATTATTTTATACAAAAGAATTAATAAATTACAAACAAAGGAGAAATATTTTATGAAAAAAACAAAAGTATTATTTATATTATTTTTAACATTATTTATCATTTTTAGTAGTACCTTTTTTTATTGTAGTACTGCATATAATATTATTATAGATGATCCATCTGGAATAGAACAGCTTCCTCCCGATGGTGAACCCAAAAATTTAGCTTCATTTTATGAACTTTCCCCAGATGGAGATATATCTTTTTCTCTCAAATCAAATGGAAATGGAAAAATTATAGCTGAACCACTATCAAATTACCCTTTATATTATCAAATTACTGAAATATCTCAAGAAAATCGTGAAGGAATTGAACAATTATTAAAATTTGAACAAACTATAAAAAATAGAATAAACGAATTTAAATCTTCAAAAAAGTCAGGTCAATATACAACTATTATATTTTCAGATTTTGTTATATCTAGGATTGTAAATAATATGATTAGTGATTATATAACTAATAATGATCTTCCAGAAGGGCTAGAGAGTGATTTACAAAAAGTCCAAGATGAAAATGATTTAGATGAAAAATTAAACATGATACATGAAGCTACATCTAATTATCTGCCACGTCCGACTGGGATGGGGACACAAACAACAGACGGAACATTTAATATTGATCTAACACAGTTCTCAGGGGATAAAGCATTTGCAATACATGCAACATTAGTTAAGTCTTTCCCTCTTTATGATGTAGCAACATATACAATTTCTGGGACAAAAGTTGAAGAAGTTCCTGTTACATCAATAAATTTAGATAAAAACTCATTAACTTTAACTGAAAACAGTAGTGGTAAATTAACAGCAACAATAATTCCTTCTGACTCAACTAATAAATCCCTTACATGGTCGAGTAGTAATACAACTGTAGCTACAGTTAACAGTGAGGGAAAAGTAACAGCTAAATCGGTAGGTAAAGCTACAATAACTGTTAGTACAGCAAATAATAAAACAGCTACATGTGATGTAACTGTTACCACAAGTTCTACAACTCCTTCAACAAAAATAGACCCACAAGAGTTAATATCCTTTTCTTCTGTTTTAAATAGAGAAAAAGTAATTTCAATAGATACATCAAAAATAACAAACTATGATTTATATTATCAAATCGTTAAAATATCAGATAATACAGGTTATAATGAGCTTAAAAAATTAAAATTAGATTTGTATAAGCTAGATATAGAATTTGCTTTATTACAACTTAATCAATCTAATATAGACGACGATAAAATGCAAGATTTTTATTCCAAATATTTAGAAATAGAAAATAAAATAGAACAAATAGCTCCAACCTATAAAAATGATTCTAATGATTGGATACAAATAAATGACGTCAATAACTTCAAAGTCGATTTAACAGAACTTTCAGATAATACATTATTTACAATATAGGTAAAATTAGTTGATTCAGATGGTAATGATTTATATGATAAAGAAACATATATAAAGTCTGGAACAATTGCTGAAGCAATTAAAAATATTGGTATTAAATCAATAACATTAAATAAAAGTTCACTAGATTTAACTGAAGGCAGTACTCATACATTAGTAATAACAGGAAATTATTATGATTCAATTAATATAGAAATAGATCCCTCTTTAGTTAAATGGTCAAGTAGTAATGAAGATATAGTTAAAGTTGAAAATGCAATAGTAACAGCTGTATCAGAAGGTACAGCGACAATAACTGCTAGTATAGAAAATATACAATTGATTGTAACATGTGATGTAACTGTTACAAAAAACTCTACAACTCCGTCAGCAAACAATAAAACAACAGATCCTACAATTGCAAGTGGCACATTACCAAAAACAGGAACTTCAATATGTATTATTTTAGCCGTATTATTATTAAGTATTATTGGATTTATATCATATAAAAAAATAAAACATTTAAACTTTAAATAATAATTAAACAAAAATGTGTTAAAAGAAAAAAGATTATCTTTTTTCTTTTTTCTTGTGTAATTCAAATTTATGTAATATAATTAACTCATGATTTTATTTGTATGAGGAGGATAAAAATGGATAAACAACTTGATGTAGCCATTATTATGGGAAGTGATTCTGATTTACCTATAATGAGTGAAGTAGCTAAATTTTTAGATGATATGAAAATTTGTTATGAAATGAAAATTTTATCAGTTCATAGATGCCCAGATGAAGCAATTGATTATGCAAAAAGTCTTAAAGAAAAAAATGTAAAAGTTATTATTGCAGGTGCAGGCGGAGCTGCTCATTTACCTGGTATTTTTGCTGCAATTAATATTTGTCCGGTAATTGGTATCCCAATTCATTCTAAAACATTAAATGGAATAGATTCACTTTATTCCATTGTTCAAATGCCAACAGGAATACCTGTTGCAACTGTTGCAATTAATGGTGCTAAAAATGCAGCTATTTTAGCTACTCAAATAATTGGTATTGCAGATGAAAACATCAGGAATAAATTGTTAGATTTTAAGTCTAATCTTAAAGATGGGGTAATCAAAAAAGATAGTAGATTACAAGATGTAGGTTATAAAAATTATTAATAAATTTGATATTGTAAAGTAATTTATAAAAAAGTAAATGGGTGTCCCCATCCATGGCGACCCAAGCTACAGAAAAATTACTAAAAAGAATATCAAAAAGTTAAAAATATTAAAGGAGGAAAAATAAGTTGAAAAAAATTAGTAGTGGTAAAGTTCGTGAAATATATGATGTAGACACCAATAAATTAATGTTAGTGGTTTCTGATAGAATCTCTGCTTTCGATTTTATAATGCCAAATCCAATTGCAGATAAAGGCAAAATTTTAAATAAACTTTCTGAATTTTGGTTTGATTTTGTATCAGATATAATTCCAAATCATGTAATTACAACAAATTATGAGGAATTTCCTGATGAGTTTAAAAAAGAAGAATTTAGA
This sequence comes from Clostridia bacterium, assembly GCA_030539215.1. Classification (GTDB taxonomy): domain Bacteria; phylum Bacillota; class Clostridia; order TANB77; family CAG-508; genus CAG-452. Next base: position 6,354 of record JAUNSM010000020.1, on the reverse strand, counting down.
GATAGAAGTATGTTAGTTAAAAAATTAAAAATGTTACCTATTGAATGTATTGTAAGAGGATACATTACAGGTTCACGGATGGGCTGAATATCAAAAATTCGGTTCAGTTTGTGGAATACCTTTACCAGAAGGTCTGCAAGAATCTCAAAAATTAAATGAGCCAATATTTACTCCTTCGACTAAAGCAGATTTAGGAGAACATGATGAAAATATTTCATTTGAAAAATGTGAAGAAATTTTAGGAAAAGATTTAGCTGAAAAAGTAAAAAAAGCTACAATTGATATTTACAAAAAGTGTGCTGATTATGCACTTTCTAAAGGTATAATTATAGCAGATACTAAATTTGAATTTGGTTTAGATGAAAATAATAATCTTATTTTAGGAGATGAAGTTTTAACACCTGATTCTAGTAGATTTTGGCCATTAGATGATTACGAAATTGGAAGAGGTCAAAAAAGTTTTGATAAACAATATTTAAGAGATTGGTTATCTGATAATGGTTTTAAAAACTTACCACCAGAAAACTTACCAAAAGATGTTCTTACGATTACAAGAAACAAATATATTGAAGCTTACGAAAAATTAACAGGAAATGGGTTTACTTTTAGTGGGACATAGTGTCCCACTAGGAAACGTCCCCCCATGGGACACTATATATTTACTTCTGCTATTTCTTTATTAACTAATTCTTTGTATTTTTCTAAAACTGGATTTACATGATTATTTATAAAGTCTTCTACTTGATTTTTTGCTCGTCCACAAAGATTGTCTGGATTTAATATGTGTAATATTTCTTTTTGGGTTAGTCCAAATGTTTCATCCATAGCTATTCTATCTACTAAATCATTTGACCTTCCAAATTCTTTTACTTCTTTTGCTGCTTCCATTGAATATATTCTTATTTTTTCGTGTAGTTCTTGCCTATCTCCACCTTTTAATACTGCATTCATAAGTATTTCTTCTGTACCCATAAATGGTAATTCCTGCATCATATTTGTTTTTATTACATTTTCATAAACAACTATATTTGATGTTATATTCGCATAAAGCATTAATACTGCATCTATTGCTAAAAAGCCTTCTGGAATACATATTCTTTTATTTGCAGAATCATCTAATGTTCTCTCTAACCATTGTGTAGCTGTTGTCATTTTTGTATCATTTGATAATGCTATTACATGTCTTGAAAGTGAGTTAATTCTTTCACTTCTCATTGGATTTCTTTTATATGCCATTGCAGATGACCCAATTTGTCCTTTTTCAAATGGTTCTTCAAGTTCCTTTTCGTGTTGTAATAATCTCATGTCATTTGCAAATTTTGAAGCACTTTCTGCTATTCCTGCTAAGCAATTTAATACTATTGAATCTAATTTTCTTGTATAGGTTTGTCCGAGATACTGCATAAATTTTTTCAAATCCCATTTTTTGTGCAATCTTCATATCTATTTGTTTTACTTTATCTTCATCTTTAAATAATTTCATAAAACTTTCGCTAGTTCCTGTTGTTCCTTTACATCCTAACAGCTTCATTCTGTTTTCAATAAATTCTAATTGTTCTAAATCTTCTAATAAATCTTGAATCCAAAGTGTGGCTCTTTTTCCAACAGTTGTTAGTTGTGCTGGTTGAAAATGTGTATATCCTAAACATGTTGTCCCTTTGTAATTCTCTGCGAATATTTTTAAATTATTTATAACTGTAACTACTTTGTTTTTTACTATTTTTAGAGCCTCTCTCATTAAAATTATATCTGTATTATCTGTTACATAACAAGAAGTTGCTCCTAAGTGTATTATAGGTTTAGCCTTTGGGCATTTTATTCCAAACTCATATACATGTGCCATTACATCATGTCTACATTCTTTTTCTCTTTTTGAAACTATATCATAATCAATATTATTTACATTTGCTTTCATTTCATTAATTTGTTCATCTGTAATTTTAATTCCTAATTCCTTTTCTGTTTCTGCTAAAGCCACCCAAAGCTTTCTCCATGTTGAATATTTAGAATTGTTTGACCATATTTGATTCATTTCTTTACTTGAATATCTTCCTGCAAGTGGTGTTACATAAATATCATTATCCATTTTTTCCTCCTCATTTTTTTATTGCTTTCTTTGTAGCAAGGGTTGCTATAGGTGGCAACACCTTATGTTTTCCATTTTTTAATACTTTTTTATCCATATTACTTTGCTATTACTAATACTGTTTCTAGTTTTGAAAAATCTACTGCTGTTTGTAATATTGCATATCTATCTGTAATGTTTTTTGCTTCTATTATTTCTAATATTTTTCCAATTAATATACCTTTTGGATATATTCCTCCAATTCCAGATGTCTCAATTGTATCTTCTAATACTAAATCTGCCTCTGTTGGAATATACATTAGTTTTAAAGTATTTGTGCTTCCGAAGAACTCCTTTTACAATTACACTATCTCGAGATGTACTAATTGCTGAACTAATACTGCTAGATGCATCTATAATTGGTTTAACTTTTGCAGTTTTATCAGTTACAGATATTGTGTATCCAACTAATCCTTCTGTTGTAATTACTGGCATATTTATATCTATTCCATTATCCCTTCCAATATTTATTATCATAGTATTGCTTAAATTGCTTATATCTTTATTAATAATATATGCTGGTACAGTTTGGTATTCTGCATATTTTTCGCTCATATTATTATATGCTCTTAATGTTGAATTTTCTGCTTTTATTATTTCTAGTTCTCTTAATCTTTCTTCTAATTGCTTATTTTCTTCAATTAGCTCAGCATTCTCTTGTTTTAAACTATTTATATCTTCAAAAAATGCATTGTTTTTTGATATTTTATTTTTTAAATATGTTAAACCATTTTGAATTGGCATAACTAATTTGTTTAAAAATCCTTCTGCAACAGAAAATTTATTAACATTAATACTAGTAGAAAGCACTAATATAATTAAAATTATTGCAGTTATAGCTATTCCTATAATTCCTACTTTTTTGTTTTTATACACTTGCTTTTCTAACCCTTTCTTAATTGTAATTTTTTTATCTGCGTTTTCTAGCATTCACTAACACTGTTTTTAATCTTTCTAAATCTTCTAGTGTTTTTCCTGTTCCTCTTACAACACATTCTAATGGATTTTCTGCTATATATACTGGCATTCCAGTTTTTTGGCTTAACAATTTGTCTAAATTTTTTATTAATGCTCCTCCTCCTGCTAAAACTATACCTTTTTCTACTATATCTGATGCAAGTTCTGGCGGTGTCTTTTCTAATGTGGATTTTACTACTTCTATTATTTCATTTATAGAATTGCTCATTGCTTCTTCTATTTGACTTGATGTAATAATTACATTTTTAGGAAGTCCATTAGTTAAATCTCTTCCTCTTACCTCCATTGTCATTTCTGTCATAAGTGGTGTAGCACAACCAATTTCTTTTTTTATTTCTTCCGCTGTTGTTTCACCTATTGCAAGCCCCATTTCTTTTTTTATATAATCTATTATGTCTTCATCTAATTCATCTCCAGCTATTCTTAATGAATGACTTACTACTACTCCTCCTAAAGAAATAACTGCCACCTCTGTTGTTCCCCCACCAATATCTACTATTATATTACCTGTTGGTTCTGCAACATCTAAATTAGCACCTATTGCTGCTGCCATTGGTTCTTCTATTAAATAAACTTCTTTTGCTCCTGCTCTTAATACAGATTCTTCTACTGCTCTTTCTTCTACTTCTGTAATTCCTGATGGTACTCCTACTACTACTCTAGGTCTTCCAACATTATATCTTTGACATATTTTTGTTACAATGTTTTTTAACATTAATTGAGTTGCTGTAAAATCTGCAATTACTCCATCTTTTAATGGTCTTACTGCTTTTATAACTTCTGGTGTTCTTCCGAAGCATCTCTTTTGCTTCAAACCCCGTAGCAAGAATGTTTCCTGTTCTTTTATCAATTGCCACTACTGATGGCTCTTTTAATACAATTCCTTTTCCTTTAAGTGTTACTAATGTATTTGCTGTTCCTAAATCAATTCCTATATCTTTTGAATTTATATTAAATAATTTCATTTTGTTTCACATTTCCTTTCCATCAATATACTTTCATATGTTCCATCACCTATTACAATATGGTCTAAAAGTTCTATTCCCATTATGCTTGCACATTCATATATTCTATCTGTAATTCTAAAGTCTTCTTTACTAGGCTTTGAATCACCGACTTGGGTGGTTATGAACAAGTATTATCTTTGGTAATTGCATTTTTACTGCTTCTGCAAGTATTTCTTTTGGTGCAATACTTGCAAAGTTAGTTCCTCCAAATGATACATTTATTATTCTAATAACAATATTTTTATTGTTAAGAAGAATAACTTTTGCTATTTCTCTTTTTTCGTATCTTAATTCTGACATCAAAAGATTTGCAACATCTTTAGTATTTCTTATTTTTATCTTTTTTGTATTTATTGGTTTCGATATTCTTTTTGTAAGCTCTCCTATTGCTTTTAGCTGTATTGCTTTTACTCTTCCAATGCCATTTATTTGCATAAATTCTTCGATGGAAATATCACACAAAAACCTTAAATCCTGTTTATCTGTAGTGTTGTTTAATTTTAAAATTTTTTGTGCAACAGACACTGAATTTTCATGTTTTGTTCCTGTTTTTATTATTATTGCCAAAAGTTCTGCACTTGATAACATTTCTGCTCCATATAACTGTAGTTTCTCATATGGTCTTTCTGATATTGGGAGGTCTTTCATTTTTAATTGCATAATTTACACTTCCTTAAATAAATTACCCCCAAATATATTTTTAAACTTTTCTATATATGAATATAGCTATTGCCATTCCTATAATGCTAGCTATATTTATTTTAAACATTAAACCAAATGTTATTATTATAACACTTAAATCTAATTCAATAGGAGTAGCTAGTCCAAAACTTTGCCCATATGAAAGCCACCATAACCAATTTACTTTTGAAGCAAATTCACCAAGTAATCCTCCTATTACTAATCCTGATAATAAAAAAATAATTAATATCCATATATTTTTTTCTTTTGTTGCCATCTCATGTTCCTCCTTTTTATTAGTACATATACATTATATATTTTATTACGTTTTTTTTCAAGTAATTTGATAAAAACCTTGAACATTTTAGTTGTTTTACAATATAATATGTTATAGTTATTAGATAGTGGTTTTCTATTTGTCTACTTTAATTACATGTTATAATAATTTCCATATTTTTATTATTTAAAAATATTATTATTAGTGCTATAATTAATTATATTACAGTTTGGAGGTATTTTAGGTTGCGAATTGAAAAAATAACTGAAAATAAAATTAGAATTATATTAAATATAGAAGATCTAGAAGAAAAAAATATAGATTTGCATTCTTTTATGTCTACTTCTATTGAATCTCAAGATTTATTTTATGATATGTTAGATAAGGCTGAAAAGGAAATTGGATTTAATACTAAAGACTATAAACTTATGATAGAAGCTTTGTCTGTTCCAGAACGGTAATTTTATTTTAACTATAACTCGATTTTTACCTGAAAAGGAACAAAAGAAAAAAGTGAGGGTAAAAAGTAAGTCTATCCTTTCCTGTGTATCTCCATCTATATACATGTTTAACGATTTTGAAGATTTTTTAAATTTTTGTAAATATTTAAAAAACAATACATCTTTTAAATTAAAAAAGTCTGTTTTATATAAATATAATTCAAAATATTATTTATGCATAAATATAGATAATTTAGATATATTTAAATCTGTTCATTATTTGATTTCAGAATTTGGTATACATATAAATAGCTCTGGTCTATTTGAAAGGAAACTTGCCGAATATGGCAAAATTGTTTTTGAAACAAATGCTATTAATAATTGTATGAAATATTTTAATTAAAAAATATGGTGTGCTAACTTTCCTTTTAGGAATTTACACACCATATTATACAATATCTAGTTTTTGAATTTTTCTACATCACTTTTTAAATTATTTTTAAAAATTTACACACTATTCTTGACAAACCCCAAAACCCCTCTTGGGGTGGCATTTTACGCTCCCAAGCTAGTGATCGTGTGTGGATTATTCACACCGTTTGTTCCTGTGCATGTATCGATTTGGATATTAGACCCTAGAGAAACTACGGCACGCAAGCGGCAGTTATTACCGTAGGAGTCGGCGTCCGAATCGAACATGTAAGTACCGTAAACATAGCTGTTAGCAAAGCGCAACCCAAAGTACGCATCGGATGAATTGCAATAAACAAAACGCGAGGCCACCCAATATGTGTTCGAGGTTTGTAACACTGACGCTGCTTTCGCGTCATAATTTGTTGAGTTAAA
>JAUNSM010000019.1 GCA_030539215.1 Clostridia bacterium | reverse complement strand
AAAATGGAATATTTATATATACTACAACAAGCATTAGTATGGATTATAACAATATTTTGGCTATACAATATAGTTATAAGTGCTTGTTCATTAGTAAAATTAAAAGACAAACCATTATTAATAAATAAAAATCATAAATTTATGGCGCTTATACCTGCTCATAATGAAGAAGCAGTAGTAGCAAATTTAGTAGAAAGTTTAAAAAATCAAAATTATCCAGAAGAGTTACTAGACATATATGTAATTGCAGATAATTGTACAGATAACACAGCAGAAGTAGCGAGACAAGCAGGTGCAATTGTATATGAAAGATTTGATAGCGAGAAAAGAACTAAAGGATATGCAATGCAATGGTTTTTAAATATAATGAATGAACAAGGCAAAGAATATGATGCAATGTGTGTATTTGATGCAGATAATATTGCAATGCCAGAGTTTATTACAGCTATGAATAAAAAACTTTGCCAAGGTGAAGAAGTGGTTCAAGGATATAGAGATATAAAAAACCCTACAGATTCTTGGATTTCAGCAGGATATGCATTATTTTATTGGACGATGCACAGATTTTACCATTTAGCAAGATATAATTTAGGATTATCTCCTTTACTTAATGGTACAGGATTTATGGTAAAATATGATGTTATAAAAAAAGAAGGCTGGAATACAAAAACTTTAACAGAAGATATAGAATTTTCATTAATGAATATATCAAAAGGTAGAAAATTAGGATGGGCAACAGATGCAATAGTATATGATGAACAACCATTAGAATACAAACAATCTTGGACACAAAGGATGAGATGGTCTGTAGGACATATTCAATGTGTAAAATATTATTTAAAAGATTTAGCAAAAGGTGTAAAAGAATATAAAACATTAATGAATTTTGATGGATTACTATATTTAATGGGTATGCCAATGCTTATAATAACATTAGGATTATTAGTAGTAAACTTTGCAATATATGCAGGAAATGGAATGACAACATTAGCATTACTTTGGAATTATGCAAGATATATTGGAGCAACATTTTTACTACCACCACTTACAGCAATATTAATAATGTGGTTAGATAAAAGACCAATCAAACCAATGATTAAAGGTATAATATGTTATCCATTATTTTTAGGTTCATGGATATTAATTAATATAAAAGCATTAATAAAACCAGACACAACATGGACTAAAATTGAACATACTAGAAATATAAAAGTAAACGAATTATAAAATAATTAAAATAAAAAAACAATTACAAATTTAAAACTATGTATAATTTATACAACAAAAAGAATTATTGTATTTTTACAAGATTATATTAATATTTAATTTATTTGCTTAACAATTAATTTTAGGGGAAATAACAAACACACACCACATGGTGTTGGAGTATATCCTCAAGCAGCTGCAGGGTGGCCATTCACAGCAGCAGTACTCGCAGTAAAAGGAGATCCTATTGCAGATCTTCAAGAAGATTTAGCAGCTGAACAAAAAGCAAGAGCCACATATGAAAAATTAATTGATTTATGTAAAGATGATGCAGATGTAATTGATCCACTTCGATTTTTAAGAGAGAGAGAAGTAGTGCATTTTCAAAGATTTGGAGAGGCACTTCGTGGAGTACAAGATAAATTGGCTGAAAGAAAATTTTATATGAATAAAAATGATATGAATTGTGAATAAAAAACATTTAAATAGATGTACAAAAAAAATCCTTTTTGATAAAATCAGAAAGGATTTTTTTTCGTATTAATTGCTAGATGATACTTCTAATTTTTTCAATAATCATATTTAAAGCAACTATATTATATCCACCTTCTGGAACAATAATGTCTGCATATTTTTTACTAGGCTCTACAAATTGTTCATGCATAGGTTTTACAGTAGTGCAATATTGTTCTATTACAGAATCTAAAGTACGACCTCTATCATTAACATCACGCATTAATCTACGAATAAACCTTATATCTGCATCTGTATCAACGAATATTTTTATATCCATCATATCTCTTAATTTTTTATTTTCAAATATTAATATTCCATCAACAATAATAACCTTTTTAGGAATAACTTTAATGGTTTCTTCTTTTCGCTGATGTTCAACAAAAGAATATTCAGGTCTATATATGGGATTACCACTTTTTAGTTCTTCTAAATGTTTTATGAGTAAATTAGTTTCTATAGAATCAGGATGATCATAATTTAATTTAACTCTTTCTTCATAAGGCATATCAGCATGACTTTTATAATAACAATCATGTGAAATCATAGTAATATTATGTTCAAATTCTTTTTTAATATTATCTGCTAAAGTGCTTTTTCCGTGAGCCAGTTCCTCCTGCAATTCCAATTATTATAGGATTAAGTTCCATTTTTATTCCTCCAATTATTTTTTGTATAATTTGTATAAGTTAATTTTAAAAGATTATTCTCATAAAATCAAGCAAAAATTAAAAATCTATAGACAAAAGTAAAATATTCATATAAAATTATTTATGAGTGAAGGAGAAAAATCAAAATGATAATAAAAGGAAAAGTCAAAAGTGGGCTTCGGAGAAGCAAAGTATTGGATGCAAAAAGCAGAAAAAGCATTTGAAAGAAAAATAGGAGTAAAACTGTTTTATGGAACATTAAATGTAGAATTAAAAGAAAAATATATATTAAATAAAAACATACAAATATTGAACAAGGAGGAATATGGAGGCTCACAAGAAGTATATATAAAACCATGTGAAATTTTTAAAAGAAAAGCATATATAATAAGAACTCAAAAAAACTCTAGTAGTAAAGGAGATCATCCATTAAATTTGTTAGAAATAGTTTCGGATATAAATTTTAGAAAAAAATACAATCTAAAAGATGGAGATGAAATAAAAATAGAAATAAAATAAAATTGAAAGAATTTAAATAATTTTTTCAATTTTTTTTGTTTTAGTTCTAAAATTAATTTTATAGCATATATATATTAAAAGACACTTATTAGTCATGTTAATTAAGGAGTATTATATATGCTAATTTTTAATCTACTTAAAATTTTTCCAGAAAATATTTCAGATGTAATAAGCAAATACTTTGAAGAAGATAAAGAAGAAAAGAATAAATCAATAGAAGAAATACGCTTAAGAGCAGAAAAACCGTTAATCTTAAAATTTAATAAAAAAGAAGTAATATTAGATAATATAATAACACAAGAAGATATATTAAAAACTTTGCAACAAGTATGCGAAAATTCAATATATTCATTTCAAAATCAAATATGTGAGGGCTTTATAACAGTAAAAGGTGGACACAGAATAGGTATTACTGGAAATTGTATTATTGAAAAAAACAAAGTAGTAAATATTAATTATATATCAAGTTTAAATTTTAGAATTGCAAAAGAAATAAAAGGATGTAGTAATAAGCTTTTAAAATATGTTTTAGATTTAGACAAAAATAGTATATATACAACACTTATCATTTCGCCTCCGGGAGTACGGAAAAACAACAATATTGCGAGATTTAATATGTAAAATAAGCACAGGAATAGATAGCTTAAATTTTTCAGGAATAAATGTTGGACTAGTTGATGAAAGAGGGGAATTAGCAGCAATGTATAAAGGTGTTGCTCAAAATGATATAGGAATAAGAACAGATGTGTTAGACAATATACCAAAAGCAATAGGAATGAAAATGCTAATTAGGTCTATGTCGCCTAAAGTAATTTCAGCAGATGAAATAGGAAGTGAAAATGAAATAGAAGCAATAAATCATGCCATATGTTCAGGTATAAAAGGTATATTTACTGCACATGGTTCTAGTTTAGAAGAAATATCAATAAATCCTACTTTAAAAACATTAATTAATTTGCATATATTTGAAAGAATAGTATTTTTAGAGGATAAGCAAAAAAAAGCTGAAATACAAGAAGTGTACATATTAAATAAAAAAACGTTAGAATATATTACTATAAAGTAAAATTTTTTGCTTTTATGATGGAGGTTTATCATGTTAGGAATGAAAATTATAATTTATTCATTCATATTTTTATTATCTTCTCTTATTGGAATATTAATATCAAAAAAATATATAAATAGAGTAAATGAATTAAAAGAATTTAAAAATGCATTAAATATTTTTAAAACAAAAATTAGATATACATATGAGCCAATACCAGAAATATTTAATGAAATATCAAATAATGTAAATTCAAGTATATCTGAAGTGTTTAAGCAAGCAGCTTTAAAAATGAATATTTTAACAGCAGGAGAAGCTTGGGGGCTAGCTTTAAAAATGAATACTTTAAATATAAATGAAGAGGATAGAACAGCACTTAATAATTTGAGCAAATTATTAGGAAAAACAGATTTACAAGGGCAACTTAATCAAATAGAAATGACATCAGATTTTTTAGAAGAGCAGATTAAAAAAGCTGAGAAAGAAAAAAGTAAAAATGAAAAACTATATAGAACACTTGGAATGATATTAGGAATGGCTATAGTTATAATACTTATGTAATTAATAGTTATTAGACATTTAGACAAAGGAGAAGTACATATATGAATATAGATTTATTATTTAAAATAGCAGCAATAGGAATACTAGTTGCTGTTTTACATCAAGTTTTAGTTAGAGCTGGAAGAGAAGACCAAGCAATGATGACAACATTAGCAGGTTTACTAATAGTATTAACTATGGTAATTAAAGAAATAAGCACTTTATTTAATACAGTAAGAACTATATTTGGACTGTAATATTTCTTTTAAATACAAACTAATAAAATTATAAGGTGGAGAATATTGGATATTATAAAAATAATAGGTGTAGGCTTAATAGCATTAATAATAATTATTATATTAAAACAGTACAAGCCTGAATTTACAGTATATGTTTCCATAATAGCTGGGACTATTATTTTATTTATGGTAATAGGAAGGCTTGAGGCTTTAATTAATTTACTTTCAAATTTAACTACCAGAACTGGAATAGAGAGCGAATTTTTAAAAATATTATTAAAAATCACAGGAATAGCAATACTTACAGAATTTGCTGTAAGTATATGTAAAGATTCTGGAGAAACTGCTATTGCGAATAAAATAGATTTGGGTGGAAAGATAATAATTATTAGTATTTCAATTCCAATTATAACAGCACTTTTAGAATTAATTATACAAGTACTGCCATAATAACAAATTAAAATTTATGGAGAGAAAATGATAAAAAAGATATTAATTGTATTTATATTAATAAATTTATTAATAGTTTCTTCAGTATATGCAACAGAAGAAATTATTTCATCTCAAATGGAGGCATTAAATTTATCTTCATTTATAAAACAAGGAAAAGATTACACAAAGGACGTATTTCCAGATATAGATTTAAGGGAATTTTTAGGTTCAGCAATAAAAGGACAAGTAGATAATAAAGGAATAATAATAAATATTTTATTATTATTTGGAGATGAAATAATAACAGCAATTTCATTGTTAGGCAAGATTTTAATAGTAATAATAATACATAGTTTGCTTAAAAGTTTTACAGACAATTTAAACAATGGCAAAGGAATAGGACAAATTGCATATTATGTAGAATATATTTTAATTGTAGTACTAATAATGACTAATTTTTCAGATATAATTAATATGATAAAAGAATCAATACATAATCTAGTTGGATTTGTAAATTGTTTAATTCCAATATTACTTGCATTAATGACAGCTTCACGGAAGTGTGGCATCAGTTTCTTTAATACAGCCATTAATTTTATTTACAACAGTATTTATTGGAAATACTATAACATTATTAATATTGCCACTTACATTAATTGCTACAGCATTAGGAATCATATCTAATTTATCTGAAAAAATACAAATTGGAAAATTATCTAAATTTTTAAAATCAAGTATAACATGGTTTTTAGGATTAGTTATAACTATATTTGTAAGTATTTTATCTTTAGAAGGAACTCTTACTAGTAATGTAGATGGTTTAACTGCAAAAGGAATAAAAACAACTGCATCAACACTTATACCTGTGGTAGGAAAAGCATTAGGAGATTCAGTAGATATGGTACTTGGTTCAACAGCTATTTTAAAAAATTCTATAGGTGTAGTAGGAATGTTTATAATAATTGGTATATGTATACTTCCAATAATAAAGTTATCTATACTTACTATTACATACCATTTTGCAGGAGCTATATGTGAGCCAATAGCAGATAAAAAAATTGTATCTTTGTTTGAACAAATGGGAGGAACATTTAAAGTGCTTTTGGGAATAATGTTTTTTGTAGCAGTGTTATTAATAATAGGACTAGCAATGTGTATAAAAATATCTAATAACACAATGATGTATAGGTAGGTGAAATTGATGGTAAAACTAATAAACTCTTGGGCACAAGGAATTGTTTTAGCTGTAATAATAGCAACAATTATAGAAATTATTTTACCAGAAGGTAATAATAAAAAATATGTAAAAACAATTTTAGGAATATATATACTATTTGCAATTATTTACCCATTACTTACAAAAATATCAAGTAAAAATATTAATATAAATTCCATAATAGATAAAACTAATAAAGAAATAAATAAATATGAAACTGATAATACATTGGTATTAGAAACTAACAGTTATATACAAAATGCATATCAAGTAAATATTGAAGAAGATATAAAAAGAAAAGTTGAAGAAAAAGGATACAATATAAATTTCTTAAATGTAAATATAGAAACCCAAAATCAAGAAATATATGGGCAAATTAATAATATAAATATGAATATAACTAAAAAAATAAAAGAAAAAGATGATTCAAATAATATGATTAATCAAATAAACAAAATAGAAATAAATATAGGTAAAAATGATATAGCAGAAAATAACAGTAATATAAACAAAGAAATTAATATTAATGAAATTCAAACATTAAAGGAATATTTAAGCAGTGTGTATGGAATTGAAAAAGAAGGAATACATATTAATGAATAATTTTGGAGGTTTATTTATGTTTAAAAATAAGTTAGAAAATTTAAAATCTTTAATAACTAAAAAAACAGAAGGAAACAATAAAAAAAACATAGAAAATTTAGTTGTATTTTTAGTATTATTAATAATAACTGTAATTGCAATAAATACAATTTGGGGAGGAAAAAAAGCAAATACTAAGCAACAAGATAATGATATATCATATAAAAAATTAGCAGAGAATTTAGATAATAATATTAATAGTAATAATCAAAAAAATGTTGAATATAATTTAGAACAGAGTTTAGAGGACATACTATCAATGATATCAGGGGTAGGAAAAGTAAAAACATTACTTACATATTCAGAAACTAGCGAAGTAGTCGCAATGTATAATGAAACATATACCTCTAGTAATACAGAAGAGACAGACACAAGTGGAGGTACAAGAAAAATTGAACAAATAGATACAAATAAAGAAATTATATATGAAGAAACAAATGGAGAAAAAGCTCCAATTACTCAAAAAATAATTATGCCAAAAATAGAGGGAGCAATAATTACTGCACAAGGAGCAAAAAATGCAAATATAAAAACAAGTATAATTCAGGCAGTATCTGCTGCAACAGGATTACCAACTTATAAGATTCAAGTTTTTGAAATGAATAATGAATAGGAGAGAAATGACTTATGAAAGTTTTAAAAAGAAATCAATTAATTATTTTAGTAGTATCATTAATGTTAATAACAGCAGGATATTTAAATTTTACTGCAAATCAAGAAAATATACAAACAAGTACAATAGCTAGTAGAAATGATACTACAATTGGAGATGCACAATTAGTAAGTACAATACCAAATGAAAATGAAGAAAACATAGTAGAAAACATATTAAATGAAGAAACAAATGCAAATCAAAGTAACAATTTGGAAATTCAAGAACAATTATCAGTAAGCAGTACAATAGATGAAAAAAACAATCAAGAGGACTATTATTTTACAACCTCGAGATTAGAAAGAAACACTATGTATTCAGAACTTTTAGAAACATATCAAGAAATATATAATAATACAAATGCAACAGCAGAACAAAAATCAGAAGCTCTTGCGAAAATTAGTAATATAAATAATACTAAAAATGCAATAATGATTGCAGAAAATTTAATAATTGCAAAAGAATTTGAAGATGTAGTTATATTTGTAAATGAAGGAAGTGTTAGTGTAATAATAAAAACAGAAGAGCTAAAAGAAGAACATGTTGCTCAAATACAAAATATAGTATCAAGAGAACTAAATGTAGGAGCAGAAATAATACATATTAGTAATAAGTAATTTATTTTTAGTGATAATTTATAAAAATTAAAATTATTGACAAATTTTATTTTTTGATAGTTAAATGGTAAAAAGCTTTGTATATAAGCTTTTTACCATTTTAAAATATACTATTGCAATATAAAAATCATTATGATAAAATATATTTGTTAAAATGCAAATAAAGGAAGATATATTTGAAAAAAAACATAAAAGATTATAATCTAGATGAACTTAAGCAAGCTCTAATAAAATTAGGGGAAAAGCCATATAGAGCAGAGCAAATATTTAAATGGATATTTGTAGAAAATGTTATTTCTTTTGATGAAATGACTAATCTATCATTAGAATTAAGAAACAAATTAAATCAAAATTTTGATTTGCATGTTTTTAAAATATTACAAAAACAGGAATCAAAAGATGGAACTAAAAAATATTTGTTTGATGTACTAGATGAAAATGCAATTGAAACTGTACTTATGGAATATAAACATGGAAGAACAATTTGTGTTTCATCACAAATTGGATGCAGAATGGGGTGCAGATTTTGTGCATCTACAGGAATTAAATTTTCAAGAAATTTAAGTTCAGGAGAAATAATAGAACAACTTTTAGCAATACAAAGAGATGAAAATATAAAAATATCTAATCTTGTATTTATGGGAATAGGAGAACCTTTAGATAATTACAATAATGTAATAAATGCAATTAAAATTTTAAATAATCAAAAAGGAATAAATATGGGAGCAAGGCATATTAGTGTATCTACAAGTGGATTAGTTCCTAAAATATATGATTTGGCAGATGAAAACATGCAATGTACTTTATCAGTATCACTTCATAGTGCTAATAATGAAACAAGAAGCAAAATGATGCCTATAAATAAAACATATGATATACAAGAGTTAATAAAAGCATGCAAATATTATATACAAAAAACAAATAGGAGAGTATCATTTGAATATGCTTTGGCAAAAGATAACAATGATAATTTAGGTGATGCAAAAGAGCTTGTTAATCTTTTAAAAGGAATGTTATGCCATGTTAATTTAATACCAATAAATAAAATAGAAAACGGAAATTATATCAAAAGCACAAATGAAAATATTATAAATTTTAGAGATTACTTAAACCAAAAAGGAATAGTTGCCACAATTAGAAGAGAATTAGGTTCAGACATAGATGCAGCATGTGGACAACTTAGAAAAAAAGAGGTGGAAAAATGCAAGCTTATGCAAAAACCGATATAGGTAAAGCGAGAGAAATAAATCAAGACTTTATCTATGTTTCTGAAGAAATAAATGATATGAGACTATGTATTTTAGCAGATGGAATGGGAGGATATAAAGGTGGAGAAGTAGCTAGTAATTTAGCTACGATTTCTGCAAGAAACTATATTGAACAAAATTTTAAAAATATTGAATTAAACATGGACAATATTCAACAGCTAATAAAAAAGTCAATGGAATATGCAAATAAAATTGTATATGAAAAATCAAAAGAAAATCAAGAATTATATCAAATGGGTACAACTTTAGAAATATGTTTAGTATATGGTAATAAAGTATATATAGGTCATATAGGAGACAGTAGAATATATAGAATAAGAAAGAATATAATTAGAAGAATAACAACAGACCATAGTTATGTAGAAACTTTAGTAAAAGATGGAAAAATAACAAGAGAAGAAGCATTTTATCATCCTAAAAAAAACATGCTGATAAAAGCATTAGGTTGTGCAGATGATATAGAACCAGATGTAACTGCAAAAGGATTTTTACAGAATGACATAATATTAATGTGCTCAGATGGACTAACAAATATGTTAAAAGAAGAAGAAATATATAATATTGTAAAAGAAAACAAAGAGAATTCTTGCCAAAAATTAATACAAAGAGCAAATGAGCTTGGTGGATATGACAATATAAGTGTTATAATAATTGAAAAATAATTAATATAAAGGGAAAATTTACATTTTATAAAAATGCCATATAAGTTTTGAAGAGGAGAGATGTAATAAATGAATTTAGAAGGAAAAATAATAGGAAACAGATACCAAATAATAGAAAAAATTGGTAATGGTGGAATGGCAACAGTATATAAAGCAAAATGTTTGGTGTTAAATAGATATGTAGCTGTAAAAATTTTAAGAGATGAATTCACAACTGATGAAGAATTTATTAAAAGATTTAACATAGAAGCACAAGCAGCAGCAAGTTTAATACATCCTAATATAGTATCAGTATATGATGTAGGAAATGAAGGCAATTTATATTATATAGTAATGGAATTAGTAAAAGGCAAAACGTTAAAAGAAATAATAATAGAAGATGGTGTGCTTGGTTGGAAATGGTCTGTAAAAGTAGCAATGCAAATAGCATCTGCATTAGAAATGGCACATAAGAATAATATTATACATAGAGATATAAAACCACACAACATTATAATTACAGAAGAAGGTATTGCTAAAGTAACTGACTTTGGAATTGCAAAAGCTGTTTCAAATTCTACAATAACTGCATTTGGAACAACCATTGGATCTGTACATTATTTTTCTCCAGAACATGCAAGAGGTGGATTTACAGATGCTAAATCAGATTTATATTCTTTAGGAGTTGTAATGTATGAAATGGTAACAGGAAGAGTACCATTTGATAGTGATACACCAGTTTCAGTAGCATTAAAACATATGCAAGAACAGCCAATAGAACCAATTATCTTAAAACCAGATTTACCTCACAGTGTAAATGATATAATTATAAAGGCAATGCAAAAAGATACAGAAAAAAGATATAGTAATGCTACTCAAATGCTTAAAGATTTAGAAATGTCTTTAAAAAAACCAGATTCAAAATTCATATTTGATGGTATAGATAACAGGGAATTTGAGACACAAAGAATTAGCTTAAATTCTGATAAAAAACAAGAAGAAAAAAATAAAAATGGAAAGTTTGCAAAAATGAAAAGTTTTTTTGAAAAACATAAGATATTAAAAGTTCTTATAATAATATTATCGTGTATATTAGTATTTTCTCTTGCAATGGGAGGAACATATCTAGCATTAACACTAGGAAAAGCAAAAGAAATTCAAATACCTGACTTGTCGAATTTGACATTAGAACAAGCTCAAGAAAAAGCAAAAGAGTTAAATTTAAAAATAGAGGTTGAAGAAGAAAAGTTTCATTTAGAAATACCAGAAGGACAAATAATAGAACAAAATCCAAAATATCAAAGTAATTTTAAAATAAAGGAAGAAACGACAATAAAGGTAATTGTTAGTAAAGGTCAAGAAATAGTTAAGATGCCTAAAGTAATAGGTATTAAAAGAGATGAAGCAATGAAAGCTTTAAAAGAAATAGGATTAGAAGTAGAAATTAAAGAAGAATATAATGATGAAATAGAAAAAGGGTATATAACAAAACAAGAGACAGCAGAAGGAAAAGAAATACCAGCAGGAACAACAATTGTAATATATGTAAGTATGGGAATTGAACAAGTGCAAGTACCAGATTTATCAGGAAAAACTGAAAGCGAAGCTAAAACTGCTATGACAAATGCAAAATTAAAATGGAAAAGCACAGATAAAACATCTGACTCAAGTAAGCCAAATGGAGTAGTAGTAAATCAAACAATATCATCAGGAAGTATGGTAGACAAAAATACAGAAATAACAATAACAGTAAATGAATTTGATGAAATAAAAACAGGAACAATATATGTTAATGTAAAATCATTATTAGGTGGAAAAGTTGAATATGAAGATGAAGATAATACAGAAATAAGAAATGTAAATTTAACAATTAAAGTAGGAGGAGATACAGTATATAATGAAACAGTATCACCAACATCTACAAACATAAAAGCAACTAAATCAGACAAGGGAACAAAAGAGGTAACAGTATATATTGATGATATATGGAAGGCAACAAAAGAATTTAACTTTAATACACAAACATCTATAACGATAGAATAGGAGAAATAAAAATGATAGAAATATCAACTTCAATATTAACAGTAGAAAAAGTACAAGCAACAAAAACTTTTTATGATTTAGAAGTAGCAGGGACTGACTATTATCATATAGATGTAATGGATGGGAAATTTGTAGAAAAAAATACTGAAGAAATTATGTATGAGTATGCAAATATAATAAAACATATATCTAATTTACCATTAGATGTACACTTAATGGTAGAAGATGTACAAAACAATATAGATAAATACATACCACTTAATCCAAGTATAATTACATTTCACTATGAGGCATGTAAAAATGATGAAGAAGTAATAAAATTCATTAATTATATTAAACAAAATAATATAAAGCCAGCAATATCCATAAAACCAAATACAAGTATAGAAAATATAAAAAAATTTTTGCCAATGCTACATATGATACTTGTTATGACAGTGGAGCCTGGAAAAGGAGGACAAAAACTAATAACAAACACACAAAATAAAATAAATATGTTAAAACAATATATAGAAAAAAACAAACTTGATACATATATACAAGCAGACGGGGGAATAAACAAAGATACAATAAGTTTAGTAAAAAAAGCTCGGCATAGATATAGCAGTAGTCGGTAGTAGCATAATATCATCAAAAGATTTTAAAGAAGCAATTAATCAATTAAAATTAAGTTAAAAAAGGGGGATTACCCCTTTTTTAATGATTTTATAAAGCAACCTAAACCTATTAATAATACTAAAGTAGATACAATAAATCCAACATATGGAATTAAACTAATTAATGATAAACAAATAGTTACTATTATTATGTATACATAGTTAGTAATAGATTTTGAAAATCTATCTTTAATAAATTTAGAAACTAATATAACAAAAACCGGTTTAGCTAGCATTAATAGTAAAATGTAAAGCAATAATAACAATGCTCCTAATATACTTCCAATACCAGTTACAAATAATAAAATTGATATTATAGGAATTATTATTAGTACGCCAAGCCCAATACCTAATGAAATTAGCAAATTAGATATATTAAATTTAGATAAATTTTCTGAATATTTAGGCATAAACTTCTTAATAATAAAGTAAATTACACTGATGTAAACTAAAGTAGTCAATAGTTTAATAATATAATCTAAAAATTCTATTGATAATTTATTAGAACTTGGTTTTTCATATTTACTATAATTTATATTACCAGATACAATTCTATCTTCAATCTGTAATTCTTTGAGTGAAGAATAATTTAAATCTCCTGAAATTTTACAAACAGTATTTTTAAAGTTAATATTTGTAGAATTAATATTAGCATTTCCTTTTATTTCTCCAGAAAGAGTTACATTTGTTGCATTTTCAACAGTAAAATCTTTTTCATTTATAAACTTATCGTTTGTAACAATATTATTAGAATTTATAAAAGAATTTCTATAAACATATCCATTTATATTTGCATTTTCAGAGTCGAGATGTAAATCTCTATATATAAATCCATAATATTGCATATCAAAATTTTTAGCTGAAGCATATAAATCTCCACCTATTTGAGAGTTAACAACAAGTTTATTAGTTGTTACAAAAACATTTCCATATATAATAGAATTTTGACCTAATTCAACTTCAGTTGCACAAACATATAAATCTCCATCAATTTCACAACCTGGTTCTAAAACAAATTTGTTTGCACATACAAAAACACTTCCACCTATTGTTGAAATACTGTTAAGTGATTCTATTTTTGAATTTCCAAATTCATCAACTTCACTTTCAGAATACACAACATCAGACTTAATATTTACATTTTGTGCCATGGCATATAAATTTCCTGTTATAGATCCATTATTTGTAGAGT
Organism: Clostridia bacterium; assembly: GCA_030539215.1. Taxonomy (GTDB): domain Bacteria; phylum Bacillota; class Clostridia; order TANB77; family CAG-508; genus CAG-452. Next base: position 7,373 of record JAUNSM010000019.1, on the reverse strand, counting down.
TAATATTAAGAATATCTACAGAAGCAAAAACATTTCCTTCTATAATATTTTGTATATCATATTGCTTTTCATTAGAAACATATAAATCAGAATACCTTGTATCTGATACTTCTTCATGGACATCTTCTTCAATACTAGTGGATACTGGTATACTAGTATTAGTAGCTAAACAAATTGAACTTAAAAGTAATAATGTAGCTACAAATAAAGTAATAAATAATTTGTATTTAATTTTAATCATTAAAAATCCCTCCTAAAATATTTTACTAATATTAATATATAGCTTATATAACCTATTTGTCAATTGTAATTAAGAGTTTTATTAAAAAAATGTTATTAGATAATGGTTTTCAATTATTAAAATAGACAAATAGAGAAAGACTGTATGTTTTTGTAGCTTAAAAACATACAGCCTTTCTTTAAAATTTGAAAACCACTAGCTAGTAATAAAAAAATTACATAAATTAGAAATTGGGCAATTATTACATTTGGGATTTCTTGAAACACATATATTTCTACCATGCCATATAAATAAATGATTAACATCTTTATAGTATTTAATAGGAATAATTTTAAGCAAATCTTGTTCTATTTTAGAAGGTTCATTATTTGTAGATAATCCAAGCCTATTTGATATTCTTTTAGCATGTGTATCAACAGCAATTCCTAAAGGCATATTAAATGCTTCAAGCATAATAACATTTGCACTTTTTCTACCGATACCAGGCAAATTAATTAATTTGTTCATATCTTTAGGAACTTTTCCATCATATTCTTCTAAAATTTTTTTTGCATAAGCTTTAATATTTCTTGATTTTGTTTTATAAAATCCACAAGAATGAATTAAATTTTCTAGAATTTTAATATCTAAATTCACAAAATCTTGAGGAGTATTATATTTTGAAAAAATATATGGAGTTGTTTTATTAACCCTGTCATCAGTACATTGAGCAGAAAGTATGACAGCAATACCAAGTTCAAATGGAGTTTTAAAGTTTAAGCTACATTTTGCATCTGGATATGTATTTTTTAATATTTCAATTATTTTGACTACATTATGTTTATTACTCAAAACTATCACCCTTTTACATAAAAATTAATATATTATAATAATAAGTAAGAATCATTTTAAGAAAGCATATACAGGAGGTAATATGTTAAAGTTATTAAGAAAGACATTAGCAGTATGTTTGATTGGATTTGGCTTACGGGATATTACTTGTAATATTACTTCCATTTTCAGGTTGGTTATTTGTTGTTGGAATTACAATAATAGTAGTTGGAATAACATGGCTTTCTTGCTAAATCAAAAGTAAAGGAGAGTGCTAAAAAATGACAATAGTAGTAAAAAAAGTGCCTAAATTTTTAAGAGGAATTGTAAAATTAATATTTGGTGTAAAATAAAACACCATACATAAAAGCGATTAATTTATAACCTTATTAACATTAACAAAAAAAATAGGTATAATCCTATTTTTTGTTAAATAATTTAAGTTAAAGTTTATGCTTTTGTTACTTTACCAGAACGTAAGCATTTAGCACAAACTTTAATTTTTTTTGGTTGACCATCTATAATAGTTTTTACTGTTCTTAAATTTGGTTTCCAAGTTCTTGAAGTTCTTTTACTAATATGTGAACGTGTTATACTAAGTTTATTCCCATAATTTAATGATTTATCACAAATTTCGCATTTTGCCATAATGTAAGCACCTCCTATATTTGCGTTTGTAAACTGATTAACTAATAGTTTAGCACAAATTAAAAAATAATACAAGGCTTTTCGTTAAAAAAATTCCTATCTTTTTCACTTGACATTGAGAAAAAAAGGAAAATTTTTTTACAAAAAATTATTTACAAAAACAAAATCTTCATATAAAATATAAATAGAAAAAAGCAACAAATGTATTACAAAATTTGAATTCTATTTATTTCTTAGGGCGAATTTGCCGTTTTGTTCATTCTAAAAAATTCCAATAAACAAATTAATTATTTTTTAAGGAGTAGTATAATAAAATATATGATTAATTTAATATATCCAAACACATGTGGAATGTGCGAAAAAATATCTAAAGAAAATATATGTAAAAAGTGTGAAATTAAAATTAAACAATATGAAATAAATCTATTTAAAAAGTATAAAAAAGATAGTGGAATATTTTTTGAAGAAAGTATACATATGTATAGATATGATGGAATTATAAGACAAAAGATTATTGAATATAAATTTCAAGACAAAGCATATTTATATAAAACATTTTCTAAAATAATAATAAAAAATGAAAAAATATGTGATAATTTAAAAAAATATGATATAATTATTCCAGTTCCAATTCATAAAAAAAGAAAACAATTTAGAGGATATAACCAAACTGAACTAATATCAAAAGCAATAGCAAAACATACAGGTTTAAAATTGGAAAAAAATATATTAGTTAAACAAAAGAATATTGTATCACAATCAGAATTAAGTAAAATACAAAGAAAAGAAAACATTAAAAATGCGTTTATAATAAAAAAGGCAGAAAAAGTAAATAATAAAAAAATACTAATATTTGATGATATCTACACAACAGGAAGCACAGTAAATGAATGTAGCAAAATGTTAAAACAGGCTGGAGCAGAAATAGTGGGAGTTGTAACATTTGCAAAGGATTAAAAAACAGAAATTAATAAGAGAAAAACAGATTATTTTAGACAACGATAGGAGGAAAGTAATTGGAAGATTTAGTAGAAAGTATATTGGATTATGTGAGAGCAGATTATACAGATTATGCAATAATGATAAATGGAGAATGGGGTAGTGGAAAAACATATTTTTGGAATAATAAAATAAGAAACAAAATAGAATCACTTCAATTAAATGGAAGACAGTATACAACAATATATATGTCTTTATATGGTATTTCAAATTTAGAGGATATAAGTAAAAAGATATTTATAGAAACTACTCAACTTATGGATAAAAACATGAGAAAATATATGAATTCAACAGGACAGCAAGCTATACCAGAATATGCTAAAACAGGTTTAGATATGGCTAATTTATTTGGAGTTACACAAAATGGAGACAAAATAGATTATAGTAAATTTTTTTCAACAGATGATAAAATTTTATGCTTTGATGATTTAGAAAGAGCCAATGTTGATGTTATAGATATTTTAGGATATATAAATAATTTTGTAGAACATGATCATATAAAAACAATAATAATATGTAATGAAAAAGAATTATCAACAAAATTAAAAAGCACAAATCTAGAAATGAAAACATTTATTGCAACATATCTTTTGGATAAAGAAGGAGATTTATCTAAAACAGACAAGCCAATGGTAGAAAAAATACAAGATAAAATAGAATATGTATTTGATAAAGCAAACGATTATGAAAGAATAAAAGAAAAACTTATAGGAGCAACATTTGAATATATACCAGAATTTAATTATATTATTAATGGAATTTTAATACGATATGAAAACAATGCAGATTTAATAAGGTTTTTAAGAGAAAATACTAATTTTATTGTTTCTACATTTAATAAAAGTGGAACAAGAAATTTAAGAATATTAAAACATGCATTAGATGATTTTAAAAAAATATATGAAATGGTAAATAAATATTATCCAAATACAAATTATAGAATATTACAAACAATGCTTATATTTACAATTGCTATTTCATTTGAAATAAAAGCTGGCAAAATAACTAAAGATAAATTTATAAATATTATTGATAATGAAGAATACAAATCTATACTAGTTTCTTCAAGAGTATTATTAGATAATAGGCAGTTCTATATTAAGGAATTTGATAATAATTATTATTATAATTTTAAATCAGAATATAGATTTTTCAAATTTGTAGAAATATATGTAAGAACAAGAATATTTGATATGAAAGTATTCAAAAAAAATATGGAGGTTATAATAAATACAGTAGATACAGAAAAATTACCAGGATATAAAAGATTACTTACAGAAGAGTATTGGAAAATATCAGATGACCAATTTCCAAATATAATAGAAGAAGTATTAGCAGATATAAAAGAAGGAAAAATTGAGTTATTAGATACAGTAAAAATATTTATTTATTTTACTTATTTTGTAAAAAAGGGTTTAATAGAGTATGATATAAAAACAATAAGAGGAATCTTTTTTAATGGTATGAATATAGCAGCATTAAAATCTGAATATTGTGAAAATGCTACACAAGAAATTGAACAAATTGTTATATATGAAAAAACTCCAGAAATAAATGATGTACTAAATCATTTTCATATGATAAACAGGGCCTTAAAAGATAAAATGTATACAGAAAGAGCAGAAGAAATATTTAAATGTATACCAATGAAAATGGAAATGTTTTATGAAAGGTTTGATAAAGAGTGTATGAATATACCAATATTTAAATATTATGACCCATATCAAATGTTTCAAAGGATATCATGTGCTAGTAATGAAGATATAGTGTCAATAAAAGAAAAATTATTAGATAGAGCTGAGAAATATACTAAAGAGTTAGAGCTAGAAACGAAAAATATAAAGCAATTAAAACAAGTTATTGACGATTATATTAAGGGAAAAGATATTGGAATAAAAATAGTAATGCTTAAAGAATTTTCTAAAAATTTAGAAATAATTTTAGAAAAATATAAATAAATTGTTATAGGGTATGAATGTGAGATTATAAAATTTTATAAATATAAAATTTTTATTTCTATCCTAGCAACTAGAAAATACTGGGAGGTATATATGGAAGAATTAAAATTGGATTATTATTTTCAAAATACAGAAGAATTTAGATTTAAAGACGTATTTAATAATTGCATATATCCATGGGAAGTATTAAACAATATAAATACGTATATAAAAGACTTCATGAAAAATGAAAATATACAAATAAATAAAGCAGAAGTAGGAGAATTTTGTTCTATAAAAGGTAATTATTTTATAGATGAAGGAACAAAAATACAAGCAAATGTAGTGATACAAGGACCTGTATTAATAGGTAAAAATGTAGAGATACAATCAGGGGCATTAATAAGACCAGGGACAATAATAGGAGATAATTGTTCAGTTGGACACGGTTCAGAAATAAAACATTCGATACTTCAAAACAAATCAAAAGTAGCAAGTTTGGCTTTTGTTGGAGATAGTATGCTCGGAAAATCAGCAAGAATAGGTAGTGGAGTAATACTTGCAAACAGAAGATTTGATCAAAAAAATATAATAGTAAAAAAAGAAGATAAAATAATAGATACTAATACAGATTTTTTTGGAAGTATAATAGGAGATAATACACGATTAGGAGCAAATGCAACAGCTGTTCCGGGAACATTTATAGGAGCATATACTTGGATATTGCCAACAGTACAAATAAGAGGATTTGTACCATCAGAAAAAAGGGTATTTCCAACAGCAGAGTATAAAATAACAGAAAATCCAAAAATAGAATTAAGATAAGAAAGGAATTTTGCCGATTTTTCCTATATAATAAAATAAGTTTTGACGAAAAGAGGGTGTCCCAAAAAAGGGACACCCTCTTTTCGCCAAAACTTCTAAATTTTCATCAAAGGAAAATTTTACCAGAAGGAGAAAATGTAATGTATATAAATTAATAATTTTAAGGGAGGAAGCATAGATGCATGTTGAATATAAAAAAGAGGACAAGCTATTAATTCTAAAGATTGAAGAAGAAATAGATCATCATACTAGTGAAAAAATTAGAAAAAGAGCAGATTACGAAATCCAAATACATATACCTAGAAAAGTAATCTTTGATTTTGTTAATGTAACATTTATGGATAGTAGCGGAATAGGAATGTTAATTGGGAGATATAAATTAGTATCTATGTTTCGGCGGAAAAATGAGTATGATTAATATAAAACCAACTGTAAGAAAAATTTTTGAAATGTCAGGAGTCTTAAAATTAATTCCAATAGAAGAAATAGAAAATATAGGAGGTACAAAATTTGAAGAATGCATATAAAAATCAAATGAAATTAGAATTTTTAAGCAAGTCGAGCAATGAAGGCTTTGCAAGGGTTGCTGTTGCAGCTTTTGTAGCACAATTAAATCCTACTATAGAAGAAATATCTGATATAAAAACATCTGTATCAGAAGCTGTAACAAATAGTATTATACATGGGTATGAGGAATTTGAAGGTATAATAAAAATAGAATGTAAATTGTATGATAATTCAATAGAAATAGAGATTACAGATAATGGAAAAGGAATAGAAAACATATTAAAAGCAAGAGAACCTTTATATACATCAAAGCCAAATTTAGAAAGGTCTGGTATGGGATTTACAATAATGGAAAGCTTTATGGATGAAATAAAAATAGAATCAGTAGTAAATTTAGGTACAAAAGTAAGTATGAAGAAAATGATAAAAATCAATGAAAATGAAGAAATCCAAATTTAATACATAAAGGAGTTACTTATGTACGAAATAAACACTGAAGATTTATTAAAAGCACAAAATAATGATAATGAGGCTATGACAAACATAATACAAGCAAACGCTGGTTTATTATGGAGTATAATAAAAAGATTTTTAGGAAGAGGATATGATAAAGAAGAGCTTTATCAAATAGCATGTATAGGATTTATAAAAGCAATTAAACGTTTTGATATAAAATATGATGTTAGATTATCTACATATGCTGTTCCATATATTTTAGGAGAAATAAAAAGATTTATAAGAGATGATGGGCTAATAAAAATAAGTAGAAATCTTAAAGAATTAACAATAAAAATTAAAGAAGTACAAAAAGAATATTTGACCAAAAAAGGGGAAGAAATTAATATAATTCAAATAGCTAAAATTTTAAAAATTCCAAAAGAAGAAGTAGTATTTGCATTAGAATCAGAAATACCAGTAGAATCAATAAATGAAGAAATATATGAAAATGATTTAAAAGGAGAAACAAAACTTAGTAAAATAGATAATAGTCAAAATGAAACAGAAATTTTAATAAACAAAATATGTTTAAACAATATTATAAAAAATTTAAATCAAAGAGAACAAAAAATAATTATATTGAGATATTATAATGAAAAAACACAATCAGAAGTTGCAAAAATTTTAGGAATAACACAAGTTCAAGTATCAAGATTAGAAAAAAAAATATTATTAAAGATGAGACAAAAAATTAGTATAAAGACTGATAATGGAGATGGGACAAGGACTTTGTAAACTTAATGTAAAACTTTAGCAGAAAAAATATTTTTTTTAAAAAAAATTCAAAAAAGTTTTGTAAAATGTATTGACAGTAAATATTAATATGTGCTAAAATAAATCTTGTGTTCGGCAAAAAAAGAGAACACAAGTACATTGAAAAATAAACAATAAAATCCTTTGAGAGAGAA
>JAUNSM010000080.1 GCA_030539215.1 Clostridia bacterium | reverse complement strand
AAGCATTTTCAATGCTTGCATTAATTTTTATGTTATAAAAGTGTCAAATTCCCGGTTTCAAAATATTAGCATGAAATTGGCTCAATCTTAAAAAAGCATTGTAAAAATTACAATTATATGATATATTTTATTTAGTTAGAGTGTATGCTTACACTCTAATTTTAGTGTGCCTCATAGTAAAGCCACTTTTTTTAACTACTATTTTAATAAATATAATAATACTTGCAAATATTTAAGGAGGATTAAATGGAGAAATTAATCATTAATGGAGGTACTCCTCTAAAAGGAGAAGTTAATATAAGTGGTGCCAAAAATTCCGCTGTAGCAATTTTACCTGCTACATTATTAATTGATGGAACTTGTACTATTAATAATTTACCAAATATTGTAGATGTTAAACTATCTTGTGAAATTTTGGAAGGACTTGGCGCTAAAATTAAATGGTTAAACAAAAATAGTATAGAAATTAATACAAAAAATATAATAAATACACTTGCTCCAATTGATTTAACAAGAAAATTTAGAGCTTCTTATTATTTAATTGGCTCTATGTTAGGTAGAAAAAAAGAAATTGAAGTAGGTTTACCAGGTCGGATGTAATTTAGGGCCTAGACCAATTGATCAACATATTAAAGGTTTTGAAGCATTAGGTGCTGAAGTAGAAATTACTAATGGTAATGTACATGCAACTGCTAAAAAACTTGTTGGTACAAATATATATATGGATATTGTATCTGTTGGTGCTACTATTAATGTAATGCTCGCAAGTGTTTTAGCAGAAGGCACTACCACAATTGATAATGCTTCTAAAGAGCCTCATATTGTTGATGTTGCTAATTTTTTAAATACAATGGGAGCAGATATTCGTGGTGCTGGAACTGATATGATTAAAATTAATGGCGTAAAAAGTTTAACAGGTGGTCAAAGTTACTCTGTTGTACCTGACCAAATAGAAGCTGGAACTTTTATGCTAGCAGCAATTGCCTCTAAAGGCGATTTAATAATAAAAAATTGTATTACTAAACATTTAGAGCCTATTACAGCTAAAATATTAGAAATTGGTGGAAATGTTGACATGAATGGAGATAAATTAAGAGTATGGTGTAATAAAAGAACAAATAAAGCTATAATTAAAACTCTACCTTATCCAGGTTTTCCTACTGATTTACAACCTCAAATGGGAGTGGTTTTATCTTTGTCAGAAGGTACTAGTATAATAAATGAAAGCATTTGGGATTCTAGATTTCAGTATACAAACGAATTAAATAAAATGGGTGCTCAAATAATGGTTCAAGGAAAGTCTGCCATTTTTGAAGGTGTGGAAAATCTATATGGAGCCTCTGTGTGCTCAACAGATTTGCGTGCTGGTGCAGCATTACTTATTGCTGGTGTTGCAGCTTTAGGGATAACAGAAATACATAATTTATATCATATTGATAGAGGTTATGAAGATATAGAAGAAAAATTCAGAAAAATTGGTGCAAACATTAAAAGAGTTAATGAATAAATAAAGCAAAGGATGAAAAAAATGTTAAAATATTGTAGTTTATATAGCGGAAGTAGTGGAAATAGTTTTTTTATACAATCTAATAATACTAATATCCTAATTGATTGTGGTGTTAGTTCTAAAAAAATAATATCTGCTCTTCGGAGAATTAGATGTTTCTGGGGAACAAATTAGTGCTATTTTAGTTACACATGAACATATAGACCATACAAAAAGTTTAGCTACTTTTTCTAATAAATATAACATACCCATATATGCAAACCCAAAAACTTGGAATGCATTAAATAATATATCTGATAAAATACCCAAATGCAATAAAAAACATTTTAATGTGTCAGAAAACTTTAATATAGGGGATTTTAAAATTTTTCCATTTTCTATTCCTCATGACGCTGCTGACCCTTGCGGATTCAACATATATAATTGTAATAAAAAAATTAGTATAGCAACAGATTTAGGACACATCTCTGAAAAAACATTAGAATATTTAAAAAACAGCTCTTCAGTTTTATTAGAAGCAAATTATGACCCAGAAATATTAAAATATTCTTCATATCCTTACATATTAAAACAAAGAATTTTAAGTAATACTGGGCATTTATCTAACAGTTCAGCTGGTAAAGCTTTAGCTACTCTTTATAATTCAGGATTACAATATGCTTTATTAGTGCACTTAAGTAGAGAAAGTAATTTTCCGGAACTAGCATATGAAACTGTTTCAAATGAACTTGCTAATTGCAAAAATATTCATCTTGATGTAGCTCCTAGGAATAATCCTAGCAAACTCTTTGAAGTTAGTTAATTATTATATAAAAAAATTCTTTTTATAAAGGTTGCCTAACCTTGTTATATACGGAAAAATCTTATATGGTGTCAAAATAAATGTTGATTTTTTCTATATAACAAAAGAAAAAGAGGAAACCTTTTTTCAAAAGCTCCTCATTTTAAGAATAAAAACTTTATAAGATAAAAATTATATAGGGGGCTTGCAGGAAAAGATGATAAAAACTATTTATATTATGAGCCAACTATAAATAGTCTCTGCTGTAGATTCCTGCAAGATTAAAAACCTTTTAATTTAAGCACACTAAGAAAAAACTTAAATAAATCTCTAAAGTAGAAAAATAGAGAAAGCCTCGATCTAGTAACAAATTTGTATTGTTTTATATTAACTTATGTTTTTTAATATTTTTTTCAAAAAAATTTTTGTGATAATTTGTCTGACAGTAAAAAATATAAGAAAAAATAATAAGAATTTAAAAATCATTCTCTCACCTTAAAAAATATTGTATAGAATATAAATTGTCTATTATGTAAAAATAAATAGATATAAGTTTTTGTTTCTTCTAAAATTGTAATTATAATACTATTTTTTCAAAAAAATGTCAATTAAAAGTTTACGACATAATATTCCAAATAATTACAGAACTCAACATCCCAATTAAGTCTCCAATCAACGCCGCAAGTAATACAAATCTTATTTTTTTCACTCTAACTACACTAGTATATATAGCAATTGTATATAATGTAGTTTCAGTGGAACCCATTATTGTAGAAGCAATTAATCCGTATTTTACTGTCAACTCCATATTGTTTCATAATATCACTTCCTATAGCAATAGAAGCACTTCCGTGAAATTGGTCTTATTATTGCTAGTGGCAGAATTTCAGTTGGTATATTAAAAAAATTAACAACTGGAGCTATTAAGTTTATTATAAAATCTAATATTCCTGAACAACGTAATGCGCCAATCGCAACAAATAATCCTATTAAAGTAGGAAAAATTTTAAATACTATTTCCATTCCCTCTTTTGCTCCATCTAAAAAAGTATCAAACACCTTGTTTTTTTCGATTAATCCATATGCGATAATTAATAAAATTGTAAATGGAATTGCTAAATTTGATAAATAATTAACAATTGTCATATAAACCTTCTCCTAAAATTTTTTCATTAACAATTTTGCAGATATTATAGCAAAGCCTGCTGCTAAAACTGTAGATATCCATACTGGTATTATCATTCCAGTTGGATTATTCGAGGAAAGAGCACTTCTTATAGCAATAACAGTTGTTGGTATTATTTGTATAGATGCTGTGTTTAAAACAATAAATATTGCCATTGAATTTGATAATCTATTTTTCTCTTTATTTTCTTTTTGCATTGATTTCATAGCTTTTAATCCTAACGGTGTAGCCGCATTACCTAATCCCATTATATTTGCAATTATGTTCATACTAATTTCTTCATGTATTTTACTTTCTCTTTTTATATCTGGAAATAACTTTTTCATAATTGGATTTAGTATTTTTGTTAAATGTTTTACAATTTTTGTTTTAGCAGCAATTTGCATGATTCCATTCCACAAACATATAGTTCCCAGTAATGAAATACATAACTCAACAGCACTTTTAGTAGATTCAAAAATAGAATTATTAACCTCTGCCACTCTTCCATTTAAAATAGCATATATAAAAGAAACTATTAAAAATATTGGCCAAATTATATTTAACATATATCTCCCTGTCCCCTTACTAAATCTTATTCATATAGTATTTTTATATGCTAAATTGAACAAGTAAAAAACCCGCCGTGTGACACTAGTCCACACGGCGGGTTTTTACTTCGTATTTATTCTTCGGTCAATCTTAAATATGTGAAGTTACCCTCGTGTACTTCCTCTACACTATAGGAAATATCAGAGCCGAAGAGACACAACTGGGCGAACCCCAAAGGTGCTGCCACTGTAGCAGTACACACTGCCGTCAAAGTACACATAGGGCGCGCCGCTAGCGTCACTGCTATACGGAGAGGCCAACCAGTAGTAGCCATTGCCACTGTAAGTGAACCCAGTTAATTCTGCGTTCGGTAAATTGTTTAATTTAAATAATCCTGGGGCTGGTTCTGTATTGATTGTTCCATATGAATTTATATTTGGTGCTTCTGCTTGTCCTCTTTCTTTGTTTATTTCTGGCAATGTTAACATTCTTACTTTATCTGCGTTTCCTGTTAAGAATAAATTTCCTCCATTTGTATTTTCTTCTACTCTTGTTCCATTTTTTGTTACTGCGTTATACCATCCTATATTATATTTATTTGAAAGGTTATTATAATTAATTTCTGTATAAATAAATGGTATGCTCGCAAAGTTATTATACATTCCTGCTGATGCTTTTAAATTTACTGATGTTAAATCATTATTA
>JAUNSM010000018.1 GCA_030539215.1 Clostridia bacterium | reverse complement strand
AGTTGGTTAGAACGCTAGCCTGTCACGCTAGAGGTCGTCGGTTCGAGCCCGATCCAGGTCGCCATTTTAATTGTATAAGAAAATTAAATATTGTTACATAACATGGCTTGATAGCTCAGTTGGTAGAGCAGGGGACTGAAAATCCCCGTGTCAGTGGTTCGATTCCACTTCAAGCCACCAAACAAAAAAGCGAACAAGAAAAAACCAATTCTTTTGTAACATCTAAAAAATATCTAAAAAATGTATTTGTTAGGCAGTAGCAAGTACATTTTTTTGTCAGATAAAGCATTAGATATTGCATTTCATGCTTTACACATACTGTCGATATCTAAATGTGCATAAATATTTGCAGTAGTATTATAATTTGAATGTCTGAGCCATACTTGAATTTTCTTCAAATTAACACCTTTAGCAAGTAATAAACTTGCACAAGTATGTCTTAAATCATGAAATCGAATTACTTAACAGATACGTTTTAATATAATATACTTTAAAAATATTGCTAATGTTGATAATATTATGATATAATTTTATTAAATTATTACGAAAAAGATATAAAAAATGGAGGCAAAATTATGAATATAGAAGAAACACTAAAAATTATGATTAAAGGAGCTGCTGATTTTACAAATATCGAAGAGATAAAAAAGACTTTAGAGCAAGTGAATAAAGAGGAAAGACCTCTTCGTATAAAACTTGGGTTAGACCCTTCAGCACCAGATATTCACATAGGACATGCAGTTGTTTTAAGAAAAATTAAGCAATTACAAGATTTAGGTCATGAGGCAATAATTATTATTGGAGATTTTACAGGAATGATTGGTGATCCTACAGGAAAATCAAAGACAAGAAAACAATTATCAAAAGAAGAAGTAATAATAAATGCAAAAACATACCAAGACCAAATTTTTAAAATAATAGATCCAAATAAAACAACTGTTAAATACAATAGTGAATGGTTTGATAAAATGAATTTTAGAGACATTATAGAATTATGTTCAAAATGTACAGTTGCTAGAATATTAGAAAGAGATGATTTTAGCAATAGATATAAAAATCAGCAACCAATTTCTGTGCATGAGTTTTTTTATCCTTTGATGCAGGCTTATGATTCAGTAGCAATAAAAGCAGATATAGAATTAGGTGGTACAGACCAGACTTTTAATATTAATATGGGAAGAAATATTCAAAAAGATTTTGGACAAAATCCTCAAATCACTTTACTTATGCCTATATTAGAAGGTATTGATGGAATAGAAAAGATGAGTAAAAGCCTAGGTAATTATATAGGAGTTAATGAAGATGCAACAACAATTTATACTAAAGTTATGAAAATACCGGATAATTTAATAATAAAGTATTATGAATTATGCACAGATATTCATCCTGACCAAATAGAAATTATTAAGCAACGATTAGCAAAGGGAGAAAATCCACGTGATATAAAAATGGAATTATCAAAAGAGATTACAGGATTATATCATTCTAAAGAAGAAACAGAAAAAGCAGAACAAGATTTTAAAACGATTTTCCAACAACAACAAGCTCCACAAGATGTTTTAGAGTTGAATTATGATAATACTTCTAGCAATATTTCACAATCAGTAATAGATGCAATTATGTCTACAGGAAATTTCAAATCAAAAGGAGAAATTCGTAGATTATTACAACAAGGAGCAATAAAAGCTAATGGAGAAAAAATTTTAAGTTTTGAAGAAATATCACAATTAACAGATTCAATAATACTTCAAATAGGTAAAGGAAAATTTTTTAAGTTAAATGCTTCTAACTCTTAAAGAAAACATAAAGAAGGTATAAAAATGGGAATAATAAATTTTGCATTATCTGGAAATTATAAAAGATTTTATAAAGATTTAAAAGATATATCTAAAATAAATAAAAAACCAGCTATATTAATGTTTGTTGATACAGCAATATCTACAGTATTATTTGGCTCAGGACTTCAAGATTATTTAAATTTTAAATTTTATGAAAAAAGTTTTAAAGAAAGAAAAACATATGTAACAATAGGAAACATGGATAAAGCGTATAAAATCCTTGCAAATATAAAATATGCCCCCTTTTTTTCTAATAAAATAAGTTTTCACAAAAATTTTTGCAAATATACAAAAAGGGACTTTTTATCACCATATGATACACTCGAAAATTTTGAGAAATTTATTTCAAAACATGAGGAATTTGTTATAAAGCCACAAATAGGTTTAGGTGGAGCAGATGTATTAAAAATAAAAACAAGCCAAATTAAAAATAAAAAGGAGTTTTTTGAAAATATTAAAACGACAAAATGTTTTGTTGAAGAATTAGTAGTTCAAGATGAAGAGTGGGGAGCCTTAAGCCCAAATAGTATTAATACAATAAGAATAATGACTGGAGCAGTAAACCGGAGAATCAAAAATAATATTTGCAGCAGCACGAATTGGAAGTGGAAGAACAATAGCAGATAATTTCCACCAAGGAGGAAAAGGAGTTTTAATAGATATACAAAAGGGTCAACTGGTTGGAAATGGAATAGATAAAAAATTAAATGAATCCGAAAATAGTATAACAAATATTAAATTTGATGGATTTCAAATTCCATATTGGGAAGAAATAAAAAATATGGTGTTAGAGGCATCGTTAATAAATGACAAAGTTAATCTTATAGGATGGGATGTAGCAATTAGTAAAAATGGTCCATTAATAATTGAAGGAAATAGAGGACCAGGTTTTGATTTGGTACAAGTATTACTAAAAAAAGGTGCAAAATATATGTTAGATAATTTACTAGAAGAAGTAAAAATAGGAAAATTAGGGAAAGACTGTATATTTTTAAGCCACAAAAATTTTATTTAATAAAAATGATTATCATCTTTTATAATTAAAATAAATAGTTTTTAAAATATTCTCATAATTTCATTATACTTAGGAATTAATCCTTCTTTTTTGTTTATTAAACTAGGTTTTACTTGATACACTCCAGGGAAGCAGTTACCTTCTACAATAACTGGACCATTTTCAGAAATAGCAACATCCCAACCAACATATGCAATTTCTGGAATAATTTTTGCACATTGTTTTACTAGCTCTATAGCTTCTTTAAACATAGGAATTCGGAAGCCAACAATTTTTTTATTTGATATAGGATGTTTACTATAAATATTATCATTTCTATCAATTGCTTCTACATAAACATCTCCGTCACTACTTACATAAGTATACATGCCACCACTCGAAAAATTATCTACAACACCACCATTTCCTATTTTAAGTACTGCTTGCAAAAAATAAACTTTTTCATTTTTATAAAAAGTAAACATTCTCATTGTATTTACAGATTTATCATAAAGGGAATTCATATCTTGATGCTGTTTAATGCATTCTTCTATTAATAACTGGTCATTAGATATTAATTTGTTATATATATCTTTACAATTTATTTGATTAGTATATATAAACTTTTCAACACCGTGTCCACCTTCATCATTTATAGGCTTTACAATAATAGAATGATTAGATTTAAAAAAGTCTTCAAATTTACAATAATTATTATTATTTAAAACCATCCAATTTCTTTTTAAATAAATATTAAATATTTCATTAAATTCAACTTTGTTTTCAAACTTATGAAAGCTAGACATGTCATTAAATTTTTTAATAATTTCGTTATTTTTTCCACGTGTTAAATATGTTTTTCGTTCTTCATCAGTCAAGTTATAAAATTCAAATTCTTGATAATCATAATATCCTGCTTGATATTTAAATCCACATTTAATTATATCAATAATAATAATAAAAAAATTCTTTTTAGTTTTTTTGCTAATAGCCTTTGCTATTCTATACATATTTTTATAATCCATTTTAATAATACGTTTAAATAAATATTTAATTTTTTCCATTAATATCACCAAAAGTAGTATATCACAAAAATGATAAAAGTACACACAATTAACAAAAATTCCCTTGAATAAATATGAGTATAATAGTATAATACAAAAAACGGGAGGAAAAATATGTTAAAAAAAATATATTTTGAATTAGAAGATAGTGTAGAATTAGTTGGATTGCTACACACTCCACAAAATTATACTGATGAAATAGTAATATCAATACATGGAATGCAAAGTAATTGTTTCAAAAAAAGAGAAGATATTTTAGCAAAAGAGATAAATAAAAAGGATATTGCATATTTTGCTTTTAATAATAGAGGGGCAGAATTAATGAGTTATACTAAAAAAACAGGTGGAACAAAAATTTTGAATGGTGGAAGTGTATATGAAGATATTTTAGAAAGCTATTACGACATAAAAGGTGCAATAAATAAAATGATAGAATTAGGATACTCTAAAATTCATTTACAAGGACATAGTTTAGGATGTACAAAAATAATTTATACATATAACAGACTAAAACAAGAAAATTACATAAATTTAGATAACATAAAATCAATTATATTACTATCATTAGTAGATTTAATAGATTTACAAAAATATGATTTAGGTATAGATAAATACAATAAAATGTTAAAATTAGCAATACAAAAAGAATCAAAAGATGAAATAATGGATTTAATGCCATTTGATAGTTTTGAACATCCAATAAGTGTAAAAACATACTTAAGATATTATAGAGATAATAAAAAAATAGATTTTGCAAAATTTTGGGATAAGAATTATGATTTCAAAGAATTAAACAATATAGAAATTCCTTTATTTATGAGATGGGGAGAAAAAGATTTAATAATACAAAATTTAAATGAATTAATAACATTTTTAAACATAAAAATTAAAAATAAAAATTTGAATATTGGATATATAAAAGATACAGATCATGGTTATACAAATAAAGAGAAAGTATTGGCATTTGAAGAAATAAAATTTATTACACAGAAATAAAAAATATGTAAGTAAATATTGGCAAAAACAATAAAAATAAGGAGGAATTAGATATGGTAACAAATTGGTTTAACAAAACAGTAGAAGAAACAATAAGCATATTAAAAACAAATACAGAAAAAGGAATATCTGCTGAAGAGGTTAAAAAAAAGAAAGAAGAGTATGGATTAAATGAATTAAAAGCAAAAAAGAAAAAGAGTTTATTTATAAAATTTTTAGAACAATTTAAAGACTTTATGATAGTAATTCTTATAATTTCTGCAATTATTTCAGGAATAGTTGGAGTACTAGAAGGAGAAGGAATTACGGATACAATTATAATATTAGTGGTGGTAGTTGTAAATGCAATAATAGGCGTAGCTCAAGAGAATAAAGCAGAAAAATCATTAGAGGCTTTACAAAAGTTAAGTAGTCATGTAGCGAAAGTAATAAGAAGTGGTAAATTAGAAGTAATTCCATCAAGAGAATTAGTGCCAGGTGATATAGTAATACTAGAAACAGGAGATTATGTACCAGCAGATTTAAGAATAATAGAAGCAATAAATTTAAAATCGCAAGAAGCAGCATTAACACGGTGAATCTGTACCAGTAGAAAAAATGACAGCGAAAATAGAGGATGAAAAAATAGGTATAGGAGATAGAATAAATATGCTATTTTCTTCAAGTTTAATCACATATGGTAGGGGAAAAGCGATCGTAGTTGAAACTGGCATGAACACAGAAGTTGGAAAAATAGCAGATATAATAAATACAGCAGAAGAAAATCGGAACACCACTTCAACAAAAATTAAACAAATTAGGAAAAACATTGGGAATTATAGCTTTAGTAATTTGTGCAATAATATTTGTTGTAGGACTTTTATATGGAAAAGAACCTATACATATGTTTATGACAGCTGTAAGTTTAGCAGTTGCGGCAATACCAGAAGGGCTTCCAGCAGTATTTACAATAGTTTTGGCAATTGGAGTACAAAGAATGGTAAAAAGAAATGCTATTGTAAAAAAATTACCAGCAGTAGAAACCTTAGGTAGTGCATCAGTTATATGTTCAGATAAAACAGGCACATTAACACAAAACAAAATGACAGTAGAAAAAGTTTTTTGTGATGGAGTATTAGTAAATTTAGATGATTCAAAAGAAATGATAGATATAAAAAAGTTAGTATATGCCAGTATGTTATGTAATGATACAAAAATATCTGATACAAGGGAACTTACCGGAGACCCAACAGAAACAGCATTAGTAGACATGTCGTTCAAACTAGATTTTGATCCATCTGTATACGGAATATTTCCAAGAGTATCAGAAATACCATTTGATTCAGAAAGAAAATTAATGACAACAGTTCATGAACAAGACGGAAAATATGTAATATATACAAAAGGTGGGGTAGACGAACTTCTGTCAATATGTAAAACATACATATTAGAAGGAGATGTAAAACAAGATTTAAATGAATATAAAGAAATTATTAGAAAATTTAACATGGAAATGGCTGAAAATGCTTTAAGAGTTTTAGCAATGGGATATAAAGTATTAGACCACAAACCAACACCAGAAGAAATAAAAACATTAGAATCAGATTTAACATATATAGGAATGGTAGGAATGATAGATCCACCAAGGCTAGAGGTAAAAACTGCGGTAGAAGAATGTAAATCAGCAGGTATAAAAACAGTAATGATTACAGGAGATCACAAAATTACAGCTATTGCAATTGCAAAAAGTTTAGGAATACTAGAAAACGAAGATGAAGCAATAACAGGTACAGAGTTAGAGGAGATGAGTGATGAAAATTTAATAAAAAATATAAGAAAATACTCTGTTTATGCAAGAGTATCACCAGAACATAAAGTAAGAATAGTAAAAGCATGGCAAGCAAATGGAGAAATAGTTGCAATGACAGGAGACGGAGTAAATGATGCTCCATCATTAAAAATTGCAGATATTGGTTGTGCAATGGGGGTTGTTGGAACAGATGTTGCAAAAGAAGCAGCAGATGTTGTTTTAACAGATGACAACTTTGCGACAGTAGTATCAGCAGTAGAAGAAGGAAGACGTATATATGATAATATATTAAAAGCAATACAGTTTTTATTATCAAGTAATATTGGCGAAATAGTAGTGCTATTTATAGCAATATTAATTACACCACTACTTGGAAAAGCATTTAATATCGAAATAACATTAATAGAAACACTTTTGCCAATACATATATTATGGATTAATTTAGTAACAGATTCACTTCCGGCATTAGCCTTAGCAGTAGATCCAGCAGCTAAAGATATAATGAAAAGAAAACCACTAAAAAGCACTAAAAACGGAATATTTACAAAAGGAATGACATGGAGAATAGTATATCAGGGAATAATGATTGGATTACTTACACTAACAGCATTTATAATAGGATTAAATACAGAAGGATTAAGTCAAGAGGAAAAAGTAAAAACAGGTCAAACAATGGCATTTTATGTTTTAGCACTTTCAGAATTAATACATATATACAATGTAAGAGATAATAAAAAATCAATATTCAAAACAGGAGTATTTAATAACAGCAAACTAATTTTAGCGTCTTTAGCATCAGCATTATTAATGTTTATAATTTTATTCACACCAAGTTTAAGGGAAATATTTAATTTAGTCTTATTACCAACACAGCATATATTAGAAATTATATTATTAGTATTTGCACCAGTATTAATAGTTGAAATGCTAAAATTATTAAAGATTAATACAACAAAAGATGAAGTCTAGACAAAAAAGTTTTAATAAAAGCATATTAATTAACAGCTTTAAATAGGGGAATGAGGAAGTTTCATTTCCTTATTAATTTGCAAAACTTTACATAAATAATAGAACAATAATATTTAACCCAAATGAAAAATTTTCATTTGGGTTAAAAAATTACAAAATCTATTGACAGCTGAACATGAAAATGCTAAAATAAAAAATATCAATAAAATATGCGGATGTGGCGGAACTGGCAGACGCGCTGGTCTTAGGAACCAGTACTTCGGTGTGGGGGTTCAAGTCCCTTCATCCGCACCAGCAATGAATTTATTCAAACTAATTGAACAGGGTAAAAACTCAATCAGAAAATGGTTGAGTTTTTTGTGCAAAAAAATGTTACTGGATAATGGTTTTTAATAATTAAAGTAGGTAAATAGAGACAGGCTGTATGTTTTTAATCCTAAAAATATACAGTCTGTCTCTAAAATTTAAAAACCATTATCTAGTAACTAAAAATTTGCTGAGCTTTCAAATTTAGTTGACAAAGAGCCTAAAATAGAGGTATAATAAGTAATAGCGGAAATATTAGAATAATAGAGGGGATTAACAAAATGAACAATCAAAAAATTAGAAATGTAGCAATAATTGCACATGTAGACCATGGGAAAACAACATTAGTAGATGCATTATTAAGACAAAGTGGTACATTTAGAGAAAATGAGCAAGTACAAGAAAGAGTAATGGACTCTAATGATTTGGAAAAAGAAAGAGGAATTACAATACTGGCTAAAAATACATCTGTTATATATAATGATATAAAGATAAACATAGTAGATACACCTGGACATGCTGATTTTGGAGGAGAAGTAGAAAGAGTACTAAAAATGGTAGATGGAGTACTTTTATTAGTTGATGCTTTTGAGGGAGCAATGCCACAAACCAGAGAAGTATTGAAAAAATCATTAGCTTTAAATTTAAAACCTATAGTTGTAATTAATAAAATAGATAGACCAGGTGCAAGACCTTTAAAAGTAGTAGATGAAGTATTAGAGTTATTTATAGAATTAGGAGCAAATGATGAACAGCTAGATTTTCCTGTAATATATGCTTCTGCAAAAGAGGGAGGAGCAAAAATAAATTTAGATGATGAAGCAAAAAATATGCAATGTGTATTTGAAACAATAATAAATGTAATAGAACCACCAAAATGTGATGAAGATGGATCTATGCAAATGCTAGTTTCTAATATTGATTATGATGATTATGTAGGAAGAATTGCAATAGGCAGAGTAGAACGTGGAGTTATAAAAGAGGGAATGCCTGTAGTAGTATGTAAATCAAATAAACAAGAAAATGCTAAAATAGTTAAAGTATCTACATATGTAGGATTAAAGAAAGTTGAAGTAGAGGAAGCAAAGGCTGGAGATATAGTAGAAATTTCTGGAATAACAGACATAAATATTGGAGAAACAATATGTGATATAAATAATCCAGAAAAAATTGATTTTGTAGATATAGATGAGCCAACAGTTACAATGACATTTTCAGTAAATAATGGACCTTTTGCAGGACGAGAAGGAGAATTTGTTACTTCAAGACATATTAGAGATAGGCTGTTTAAAGAATTAGAGAGAAATGTTTCTTTAAGAGTAAAAGAAACAGATACACCTGATTCGTATGAAGTAGCAGGACGTCGGAGAACTACATTTATCTGTATTAATAGAGACAATGAGAAGAGAAGGATTTGAACTTTTAGTATCTCGTCCAAAAGTTATTTTTAAAGAAATAAATGGAGAAAAATGTGAACCAATTGAATTATTAGTTGTAAATGTACCAGATGATTGCATTGGAAATGTAATAGAAAAATTGGGTAGAAGAAAAGCAGAAATGATAAACATGGAGCCTGCAGAAGACCGGACATACTAAAATAGAATTTAAAATACCTGCAAGAGGTTTAATTGGATATAGAACTGAATTTTTAACAGATACTAAAGGAGAAGGTACTATGAACCACATATTTGATTCATACGAACCTTACAAAGGAGATATAGTATCAAGAGCTAGAGGAACAATAGTTGCATTTGAACCAGGAAAAGCAATAACATATGGATTATATAATGCACAAGATAAAGGGGATTTATTTATTGGACCAGGAACAGAAGTGTATGAAGGAATGATAGTTGGATTAAATTCAAGGGGAGAAGATTTAGCGGTAAATGTTTGCAAAGAAAAACATTTAACAAATACTAGAGCATCAGGCTCTGATGATGCTTTAAGGTTAGTTCCACCAATTCAGATGTCATTAGAAAAGGCAATAGAATTTATACAAGATGATGAATTAGTAGAAATTACTCCAAAAAATATTAGACTAAGAAAAAAGATATTAAATAACAAAGATAGAGAAAGAGCTGCAAGAAAATAAATTAAATAAGGTGATATATGAATATAGAAGAGATAAAAAAAGAAGCACTAAAACAACATATTCCAATTATAATGGACGAAACATTAGAAGTAATAAAAAAAGTATTAATAGAAAAACAACCTAAAAGAATATTAGAAATAGGAACTGCAACAGGTTATTCTTCATTATGCTTTGCAAATATACTAAATAACCAAATATATATTGATACAATAGAATTAGATGAAATAAGAGCAAATGAAGCAATAAACAATATAAAACAATTAGGGCTAGAAAAGTGCATTAATGTGATAAAAGCAAATGCAGTAGAAGTTTTACCAATACTTAATGAAAGTTATGATATAATATTTATAGATGCAGCAAAGGGAAAATATCCTATATTTTTAAAAGAAGCAATTAGATTATCACATAAAGGTAGTGTGATTTTAGCAGATAATATTTTATATAAAGGATATGTTATGAGTGACTATAATAAACATAAACAGAGAACAGCAGTAAAAGGTTTACGAGAATATTTAAAACTATTAGAAGAGAATAAAGAATTTGAAACTCAATTAATAAATGTGGGAGATGGATTAACTATTAGTAATAGGAGGAATTAGTATGAACAAGAAAAATCCATTTAAAATAGATAGAAGTAAACAATATGATTTATATTTATCATTTACAGAAGGTCAAAAGGATAAGTTTATTAATAATGTAGAAGAGATATTATTAATAATGGAAAGACTGATAAAAGAAGGCGAATTATATATAGATACAAAATTAATGGCTAGAATAAAAGATCCAGAAAGTTCAATAAGTAACGATTATGTAAACGAAATTTGTCAAAACAAATTAATGAAACGAATATTAAAGCAGATAAATTTGTCAGATTATACAATAACAGAAGAAACAGATAAGAATTTAATTAATAAAAGCTATAAAGGTAAAGAATTAGATGATATTTTTGGAATTAATATAATTGTACATAGCGAAGAAGAGCTTGAAAAACTTGAAGAAGCATTGAGAATAGATTTTGCAGTTAGAAAAAAGATAGAAAAAAGAAAACCAGAATATTGTGCAAACCATCTTTATTTATGGAATAAGACAGGAGATGAATATTCGCCATTAATAGAATGCCAATTAAAAACTCTAAGTAATCATATAAATTCTCATGATCATACTTTATATAAAGTTGAAACAAATATAGCAAATTATTTACAAAAAAATCATCAAAGCAGTAAAAAATTGAAAATAAGATTAAATGAAAATGGTACACACAAAGTTTGGGAAATTATACAGCAATTTTACAACGAAGGAGAGTTTAACATAATGACGAATATACCTAGAATGTGGGAAGGAACTTTTGATGAAGAATTAGGGCAAATGCAATTAGTAGAATTGTCAGAAAATCAAACCTTAAAAAGAATGTATCCCAATCTTAAAGTAAAGTATGATAGAAATAAAAATGATAGAGAAGAGATAGAGAGATGAAAAAACCAGAATTATTAGCACCAGCAGGTTCTTTTGAAAAAGCAAAAACTGCATTTATGTATGGAGCTGACAGCGTATATATGGGAACCTCAAAACTGTCTTTACGTTCAAGAGTAAATGTAGATGATAATGAATTAATAAAAACTATAGAATATGCACACAGTATAAATAGAAAAGTTTATGCTGCTTTAAACATATATGCAAGAGATGGTATGTATAAAGAGATAGAAGAACAAATAAAAAATTTAAAACTTGCAAAAGTTGATGGACTTATAATTTCAGATGGAGGAATAGTAGAAATTGCAAAAAACATAGCTCCAGAAATTCCAATACATATAAGTACACAAGCAAATGTTACAAGTTATCATACAAGCAATTTTTGGAAAAGAAATGGAGCAAAAAGAATAATACTTGCAAGAGAACTACATAAAAATGAAATAAAAGAGATAAAACAAAATACAGATTTAGAAATTGAAATGTTTATACATGGTGCAATTTGTTATAGCTATTCAGGAAGGTGTCATTTAAGCGACTTTTTAGCTTCTAGATGTGGAAATTTAGGTGATTGTGCTCAAAGTTGTAGATGGGCATATAATATTTATTTAGAAGAAAAGAATAATCCTGGTAATTTAATACCAATAGAAACAGACGAAAATGGAACATACATATTATCTTCAAAAGATTTGTGCTTAATAAAAGAATTACCAGAAGTGATAAAAATGGAAATAGATAGTTTAAAAATAGAAGGAAGACTAAAAACAGAATATTATTTAGCAACAATAATAAATGCATATAGAAATGCAATAGATGATTATATTAGTAATCCAGAAGAATATAATTATACAAAATATATGAAAGAAATAGAAAAAACAAAAACAAGAGGGCTAACAACATTTTATTTTAATGATAAAAATAATAAAGATTTTCAAGAATATGAAGGTAAACAATATAATCCGAATTATGAATTTGGTGGAAAAATAATTTGTAAGGACGAAGATTACTTTTCTAAACACATAATAGAAATTCGCAACAGATTAAAATTAGGAGATGTTTTAGAAATATTAATTCCAAATCAATTAGAAGCAAAAGAATTTACTATACAAAAAATGTGGGATATAGATACAAAAGAAGAAATTAAATATGTGAATCCGGGCAAAGAAGGTCAAAAAGTTATTTTAGAAATACCATTTGAAGTTAAACCAAATTGGATATTAAGAAGAAAAAAATAAAATTATAAGGAGTGATAAAAATAAAAAGAACAAAATTAAAAGATAGAATATTACCTACATATACTAAAGGAGAAGAAATATTTAATATGACTTCACATATAATAGGAGCTGTATTAGGAATTGTAACAATAGTATTATGTATTGTTACATCAGCAATACATAATAATTTATATGGTATAGTTAGTAGTAGTATTTATGGTACTACTATGATAATGTTATATACAATGTCTAGCATTTACCATGGGTTAAGTCCGAAAAAAGCTACAGGAAAAAAAGTTTTTCAAGTTCTAGATCATTGTACAATATTTTTATTAATTGCAGGGACATACACACCAATTGCACTTTGTGCGTTTAGAAAATATAATGCATCATTTGGTTGGATTATATTTGGAATAATATGGGGAGCTGCAATTTTAGGAATAATTCTTAATGCAATTGATTTAAAAAAGTATAAGGCTTTTTCAATGATTTGTTATTTAGCAATGGGCTGGATAATAATATTTAAAGCAAATTTATTACCAATTTTATTGGAAAAAAACGGAATTATATTATTAATTTGTGGAGGTATTGCATACACAATAGGTGCAATTTTATATGGATTAGGAAAAAAACATAAATACATGCATTCAATATTTCACTTATTTATATTATTAGGAAGTTTATTACATTTTTTCTGCATATTATTTTACGTTTTATAAACATATCGGTTTATTTTTATTTTTCTATTGCATAAATTTTAGGTTAAATATATAATTAAGAAAAAGTGAGAGGTAAAAAATGGATAACAATTTATTAATTCCAAAATTGCAAGATGAAACAGAAGAAATTGCAGAGGTATCATTAAGACCTAAAACATTGAGTGAATATATTGGACAAACTAAAGTCAAAGAAAATATGAAGGTATACATAGAAGCAGCTCAAAAAAGAGAAGAACCATTAGATCATATTTTGTTATATGGTCCTCCTGGGCTTGGAAAGACCACACTTGCAAGCATCATATCTAACGAAATGAATACAAATATAAGAATAACATCAGGACCAGCAATAGAAAAGCCTGGCGATTTAGCAGCACTTTTAACAAACCTTGCTCCAAATGATGTTTTATTTATTGATGAAATACACAGATTAAATAGAAGTGTAGAAGAAATACTCTATCCAGCTTTAGAAGATTATAATTTAGATATAATAATAGGAAAAGGACCTAGTGCTAGGTCAATTAGATTAGAATTACCAAAATTCACATTAATTGGAGCAACAACAAGAGCAGGTTCACTAACAACACCTCTTCGAGATAGATTTGGAATAGTACATAGATTAGAATTATATGATATAAAAGATTTAAATACCATTGTAAATAGAACAGCTAAAATATTAAATGTTGATATAGATAAATCAGGTTCTATTGAAATAGCTAGACGTTCTAGAGGAACACCAAGAATAGCAAATAGATTGTTAAAAAGAGTAAGAGATTATGCAGTAGTATTAGGAGATGGAAAGATTACTGCAGAAATAGCAAAAATAGCATTAGAAAAATTAGAAATAGATGAACTTGGTTTAGATAATATTGACAGAAAAATATTAAAGACAATTATATTAAATTATTCAGGAGGACCAGTGGGGGTAGAAACACTTAGTTCAACAATAGGAGAGGAAACAGAAACAATAGAAGATGTATATGAGCCTTATTTAATGCAAATGGGATTTTTAAGTAGAACCCCTAGAGGTAGAATTGCAACAAATAAAGCATATGAACATTTAGGGCTAATGGAATATTCAAATGGAGGTTAGAATGAAAAAAGTATCAGTAGTTATACCAATGTATTATGAGGAAGAAGTAGTAAATGAATGTTATGTAAGAACTAAAAAGGTGTTAGAAAAATTAAATAATTATGAACATGAAATTATATTTGTAAATGATGGAAGTAAAGATAAAACATTAGAAAT
Source organism: Clostridia bacterium (assembly GCA_030539215.1). Classification (GTDB taxonomy): domain Bacteria; phylum Bacillota; class Clostridia; order TANB77; family CAG-508; genus CAG-452. The sequence goes on along the minus strand of JAUNSM010000018.1, from coordinate 7,072 downwards.
GTTAACAGAAATAGCACAAAAAGATGAAAAAGCAAAAGTGATTTCATTTTCAAGAAACTTTGGACATCAAGCAGCTGTGACAGCAGGATTAAAATATATAACAGGTGACTGTATACTTATAATAGATAGTGATATGCAAGATCCGCCAGAATTACTTTCAGAAATGTTACAACTTTGGGAACAAGGAAATGAAGTTATATATGCTAAAAGAAAAACTAGAAAAGGTGAATCAAAATTTAAACTACTAACTGCAAAAATGTTTTACAAGATATTAAATGGATTATCAGATGTAGAAATACCAAAAGATACAGGAGACTTTAGATTAGTAGATAGAAAAGTAGTAGATGTAATTAATAATATGCCAGAACACAATAAATTTTTAAGAGGATTATTTAGTTGGGTTGGATTTAACCAAACACCATTTGAATATGAAAGGCAAGAAAGATTTGCGGGAAAAACTAAATATCCATTAAAAAAGATGATTAAACTTGCATCAGATGGAATAATCAGTTTTTCAACTAAACCTTTAAAATTAATAGGTGGAATAGGAATAATATCAATATTTATATCTTTTATAATTTTAATATATGCTATTTTATCATATATATTTAAATGGAATGATTTAACTGCAGGATGGACATCTTTAATGGTTGCAATTACATTTTTTGCAGGAGTACAATTAGTTTCAATATGGATGATATCAGAATATATTGCTAGAATATATGATGAAGCAAAAAAACGACCAGAATATATAATTGACAAAAAAATTAATATAGATTAGGAGCAAAAATGAAGTTATTATTACACACTTGTTGTGCACCTTGTAGTGTATATTGTATAGATGAACTGAAAAGCGAAAATATTGAGCCAACTGTATATTGGTTTAATCCAAATATACATCCATATAAAGAATATGAAGCAAGAAGAGATTGTTTAAAAGAGTATGCAAAAAGTATAAATATAAATGCAATATTTGAAGAAGACTATGGATTAAGAGAATTTTGTAAAAAAGTAGTAAATGATTTAGAAAACAGATGTATTAATTATTGCTATAAAATTAGATTAGAGCAAACTGCAAAATATGCAAAGCAAAATGGATATGATAGTTTTTCAACAACTTTATTAGTTAGTCCATATCAAAATCATGAAGCAATAAAAAACATGTGTGAAGAATTATCTAAAATATATAAATTAAATTTTTTATATAGAGATTTTAGAATAGGTTTTAGAGAAGGACAAAACAAAGCAAGAAGTTTGGGATTATATATGCAAAAATATTGTGGATGTATTTTTTCAGAAGAGGAAAGATATAAAAAGAATGAAAAGAGGAGTAATAGATGAAAAAATTTAGAGAGATAATATTAGAAAGAAAATTTAAGTATATATTATTATTTAATATTATATTAAGTCTTCAATTTGTATTAGGAAACAAATTACAAAATAAGAATATTTTATTTGGAGACAATATAATATTAGATTATATATATATTATTGTATTAGCAGTATTATTCACAACAATAGTATATTTATTTCAAGATATTAAAAATAGAATTTCAAACAAAAGGAAATGTAAAGCAGATAATCAATTATATATCGAAGAAAAATTTTTCAAAGAAAAGCATTTATTTATATATTCATTTACATTAATTATTGTTTGTTGGATACCTGCTTTTATAACTTTTTTTCCAGGAATGTTAAATTATGATGGACCAGATCAATTATTATTATTTTTACAAGATATAGTGCTTACTAATAGCCCAATCATTCATACTTTATGCTTATCTGGATGTTATTTATTAGGAATTAATCTATTTAATTCATCAATACTTGGAATTATGTTCTATGTTGTTTTTCAAATGATAGTAATGGCATATATTTTTAGTTATGCAATTAATTTTATATATAAAATAACATATAATAAAATATTAATAATTTTTTCAATATTATTTATTGCAATATTTCCATATAATCAATTATTTCCATTAATGACAACTAAAGATACTTTATTTGCTGGATTAATGCTATTATTTATAATAAAGTTATATGAATGGTTTTATATTGATAAAGTAACTAAAAAAGAGTATGTTACATTTATTATTATAACGGTATTAATGCTATTATTTAGATTAAATGCAATATATGCATTTATACTTTTTTTTATTTTTATTTTCGCTTTTTTTGCAAAAAAATGTAATAAAAAAATTATGAAAAGAATTTTAGTAGTAAGTGTTATTAGCATATTTATATATTATAATATAAATATATTACTAATTAAGTTTACTAATGCAAAAGCAACAGGACAAACATTCATATTACCTTTTATTCCTCAAGCAGTTGCTAGAGTTGCAAAAGAAAAGAATGAAGATTTAACAGAAAATGAAAAATTACAAATAAATTTATATTTTACTAACATAGATAGATTGATTGATAGATATAATCCTTCAATATCAGACTATTCATATCGTCTAATTGATCAGGATAAATTAAAGCAAAACCAATTAGAATTCTATAAATTTATCTTTAAATTAGGTATTAAATATCCTCAAGTATTTTTAGAATCATATTTAGATACAATTCGCGCATATTGGTATATTCAAGATACATCATTTATGAAATTACATAATGATGAAGCACCTGATGTTAAGGGATGCCTTGAAATTGATTTTGTTAATGTGCCAATGTTTACGGGATTAAAACAATATAATCTTTTACCAGCAATGAGAAATTTTTATACAGACATGTTTTGCAGAAATGAATATAGAGAAATTCCATTATTATATATAATATTTCAACCTCGGAACATATTTTTATTTATTATTAGGATTGCTTTTTTATAGTATTTATGAAAAAAATAGAGTATATTTTTTATTGAATTTTTATTTATTATCATATTTCTTTACATGCTTACTTGGACCATGTGCTATAATAAGATATGTTTATCCGGTGATAGTTTGTATCCCAGTGTTATTAACAGAAATATATAAAAGAGAAAAAACTAATATTGATAGCATAAAAAATAGTTAGGAGATAAAATGAATAAACTTTTAATAATTGATGGAAACAGCATAATAAACAGAGCATTTTATGGCATTATGGGCAATAAAATGCTTATGACAGATGATGGAGTATACACAAATGCGATATATGGATTTTTAGCAATACTTTTTAAAGAGTTAGAAAATTTAAAACCAGATTATTTATCAGTTGCATTTGACCTAAAAGCACCAACAAAAAGACATCAAATATATGATAAATATAAAGCTAACCGTAAAGGAATGCCAGATGAGTTAGCAAGTCAAATGCCAATATTAAAAGAAATATTAAAAGCAATGAATATATGTGTTATAGAAAAAGAAGGATATGAAGCTGACGATGTTTTAGGAACTTTAGCTAAATTTGGAGCATCAAAAAAATTAGAAGTTGTTATTTTAACAGGGGATAGAGATAGTTTTCAATTAATAGATAAATATATAACAGTAAGAATTCCTAGGACAAAAATGGGAAAAACAGAAACAGAAGATTATACAGTAAAAAGAATAAAACAAGAGTATGGAATTAGCCCATTAGATTTAATAGAAGTAAAAGGATTAATGGGAGATGCCTCTGATAATATTCCAGGAGTACCAGGAATAGGAGAAAAGACAGCTCTAAATTTGATAAAACAATATAAAACAATAGATGAAATATATAATAATATAAATGAGCAAAAAGGAAAGTTAAAAGAAAAATTAGAACAAAATAAAGATTTAGCATATCTTTCTAGAACTCTTGGTACAATTAATATAGAAGCTCCAATAGAAAAAGATTTAAATCAATTAAAAGTAGAAGAATGGAACAAACAAGAGGTATTAAAAATATTTCAAAAGTTAAAATTTAATAGATTTATAGATAGATTCGATTTATATAATAAAGATACAGAAGATATTAGCTCCAACAGCCAAAAATCAGAAGATAAAATTCAATATGAGCAAAATGTTAATGATAAAATATTAGAGAACATAAAAAAAGAAATTATATCAAATAAAATAATGTATTATTATTTAGATGAAAAAAATTTTATAATATATTCGGAAAAAGACTGTAAATGTTATTATATAAAAGACATATATGATTTTAAAGATATTTTTACAAGTAAAGACATTTTAAAATGTGGATATAAGCAAAAAGAAGAATATATATTATTGTGGGAAAGAAACATATATCCACAAAATATGATGTTTGATATTGCAATAGCAGGGTATATTTTAAATTCAAACATAAACAAATATACAATAGAATATTTAGCAAGTGAATATTTAAACTTCAATATAGAAAAATATTTGTTAAGTGAAGGTATTGCAGAAGAAAAAAATGAACAAATAAATCTATTTGAAGATGTAAAAGAAAATAAAAAAAATAAGATATATATATATTCATATATAATATTTAAATTATATAATATTTTAATACAAAAAATGAAAAAAAATTCTAGTATAAAATTATTTCAAGAAATAGAAATGCCATTAGTTGAAGTTGTAGCAAGTATGCAATATGAAGGAATATTTGTAGATAAAACAGAGCTTTTAAATTTTGGAACAGAGCTTCAACAAAAAATAAATATTTTAACAAATGAAATACATGAACTTACAGGTGAAGAATTTAACATAAATTCAACAAAACAACTTGGAGAAGTGTTATTTGAAAAATTAAAATTAACTGCTAAAAAGAAAACAAAAACAGGATATTCAACAGATGTGGATGTTTTAGAAAACATAAAACACGAGCATCCTGTAATAGAAAAGTTGCTGGAATATAGACAATTAGTTAAATTGAATTCTACTTATGTAGAAGGTTTAATACCATATATTAATGAAAAAGACCGGAAGGATACATTCTAAATTTCATCAAACAGTAACATCAACAGGTAGAATTAGCAGTACAGATCCAAATCTTCAAAATATTCCTACAAGAATGGAATTAGGCAAAAAATTGAGAAAGGTGTTTAAAGCTAGTGAAGGATGTATTTATATCGATGCAGATTATTCTCAAATTGAATTACGAGTTTTAGCACATATCTCAGAAGATAAAAATATGATAGAGGCTTTTAATAATAATGAAGATATACATTTGCAAGCTGCTTCTAAAGTATTTAATATTCCGATAGATAAAGTAACTAAAGAAGAACGTACAAAAGCAAAAGCAGTTAATTTTGGAATAGTATATGGTATTAGTGATTTCGGATTAGCAGGACAATTAGGAGTGCCAAGAAAAAAAGCTAAAGAATATATAGAACAATATCTTGATAAATACAATGGAATAAAAGAATTTATGACAAATATAGTAGAACAAACAAAAGAAAAAGGATATGTAGAAACTTTATATAATAGAAGAAGATATGTACCAGAATTAAAATCAAATAATTATATGATAAGGCAATTTGGAGGAAGAATTGCAATGAATACTCCAATACAAGGAACAGCAGCAGACATAATGAAAATTGCCATGATAAATGTATATAATAAATTAAAAGAAAATAATTTAAAATCTAAATTAATAATACAAGTGCATGATGAATTACTAATAGAAGCAGATTTAAAAGAAGAAGATCAAGTAAAACAGATATTGAAAACAGAAATGGAAAATGTAATAAAATTGAAAATTCCTTTAATTGCAGATATTTCTAAAGGATATAATTGGTATGAAGCCAAATAAATTGATATAACATAAAAAAGGAGACAGAATTGAAAAAACTAGCAAAATTTTTAACAATTGTACTAATACTATCGTCTATATTTTTTATATTATTAAAAATAATAAAAATAGATGATATTATAATGAAAAAAATGTATCCATTAAAATATACTGAATATATTGAAAGATATGCAGAAGAGTATGATATTGACCCATATATGGTATATGCAATAATAAAAGCAGAAAGTAATTTTAATGAGTATGCAGAATCTGGAAGTGGAGCAATTGGATTAATGCAAGTAATGGAGGCAACTGCAATGGAAACAGCAAAAAAAATGGAATTAGAGATTACAGAAAAAGAGTTATTTGAGCCAGAATTAAATATAAGAATAGGGGTTAAATATTTTACAGACTTATTAAAAAAATATGAAAACAATTACGGCATATCAATTGTTGCATATAATGCTGGAATAGGAAATGTAGATAAGTGGATAGAAACAGGTGTAATAAAAAAAGATGGAACAGATTTAGAAAATGTACCATTTAAAGAAACTAATAATTATGTTAGAAAGATTGTAAGAGATTATGAAATATATAAAAAATTATATGAATAGTAAACGTAAAATATTGTTATAAAAAACAATTTAATATATAATAATTATAATAAAATTTGAAGGAGGAATTTAAATGTCAATTTTAGTAACAGGTGGAGCAGGATATATTGGAAGTCATACAGTAGTTGAATTATTAAAAACAAATGAGGATATTGTTATAGTAGATAATTTAATAAACAGTAAACCAGAAGTACTAGATAAAATAAAAAAAATAACAGGCAAAGATTTTAAATTTTATGAAATTGATTTATTAGATGAGCAAAAATTGAATAATGTTTTTAAAGAAAATAATATAGAATCTGTAATTCATTTTGCAGGCTTAAAAGCTGTAGGAGAATCTGTTGTAAAACCATTAGAATATTATCATAATAATATAACAAGTACTTTAATACTGCTTAAATTAATGAAAAAATATAATTGTAAAAAAATTGTATTTAGTTCATCAGCAACAGTATATGGAACACCAGAAAAAGTTCCTTTAACAGAAGGCTGTAGAACAGGAGGAACAACAAACCCATATGGAACGACTAAATTATTTATAGAACAAATTTTACAAGATGTATATATATCTGATAATCAATTTAGTATATCAATACTTAGATATTTTAATCCAATAGGTGCACATGAAAGTGGATTAATTGGAGAAGACCCAAATGACATACCAAATAATCTTATGCCATATATAACAGGAGTTGCTAGTGGAAAATTAGAGATATTAAATATATTTGGAGATGATTATCCAACAAAAGATGGAACAGGTGTAAGAGATTATATTCATGTTGTAGATT
>JAUNSM010000017.1 GCA_030539215.1 Clostridia bacterium | reverse complement strand
CTATTATGCCCTGCTAATCCTATATTTCCATCATATGTAGCCGTTTCTTCTATGTGCCCTATATAATCTTTTAAAATTTCTGTTGTTGTACCTTCTTTAACAGTTGCCTTTAATCCTATTTTATCTATTGTTAGTATTCCTAAAACAGCATCATTCCATATATTCTCAGTTTTGTCATAAGTAGCATGCACCAATTTATCATCTGTCTCTATATCTTCTACATTTGATAATTGTCTATTATTATAATTTATCAAAAAAAGAAACATTCCAGTAATAAAAATTACAATTATTCCAATACACATTATTTTATTTTTCTTCAAATTGCACCTCCTACACTATAATCTCAAATTCTTTATTTACTATGGTGTAATTCTGCACTTTATCAAAATACTTAAACTTAATATTCTTACCTTTTATTACTCTATATAGTGATTTTGAAAATACAATTTTATATGCTCTTGTTTGTAAATTAATAGGTGTTAAATCTATAAGTAATTTATCTTTATTTAAATGTATTCTTTTAGTTAACTTATACTCGCCATCTTGTAAGTTATATATCTTAACATTTTTTAATTTGAACAATGTAATTCCACTAATAAATATAATTCCTGTTGTTCCTACTATTGCAGATACTATATAATCATACTCCTTAACTTCTCTATATTTAACTGTAAATGTAGTAGTTTCAGGAACTTGTTTTGAAAGAGTCCCTATATATTTTATTGTTGCCAAATAAGTTGTTACAATAGTTCTTGTTTTTACACCTTCATAATACATTGTGCCACTATATTTAGCAGGTACTTCGTTATTACTTACAATTTCAGTTTCTACTATATTCCAAACAGGATTAACTAAATAATATGTAGTTCCATTTGCTTTAATTTCCTTTGGAATATCATTTAATTCATTGCTTGGAACATTGTCATAACTCTTTTGTAAATATACTTTATATTCCTCTTGATAGCTATCTTTTATATCAATTTTTAACGAACTATTATCTTTTCTTATAGTTCCTGTGTATCCATCTACTTCAATATCTTTTGTAGTATTAAACATTTCAATAACTGATTCTAATTTATTGGTAGTAATTACTTTTTCATCTACTAACTCATGTTCCATTGTTAATGTTTTTAGATTATCTTTTCTATCAACGTTTTCTAATTCATAGTAAACTTTATCTTCTACTAATGTTTTATCTATATTAGAATATCTTTCATCAGACATGTTATAGTCTACTGTAATTTGTTTTTCCACTCTTTTTAATTCACTACTTGCAAAGCACATAGTTATATTTGTAAGTAAAATCGTAATGACACTTAAACTTATTATTATTTTTTCACTCAAACTCCTCTTCCTCCTCTTTTTTAGATTCTATTTCTTCATCATTATATACTAACGAGAAATCATCTCTTATTATTTTATCTACATTCATTGCTAATTCTAATTCTCTATAAATACTTTTATTTTCAAATTTTACCAACATTCTATCTTCAAATTCCATTAGTATATATCCATTTTTTGCTTTTTCTTTTTGTAAGTCTATTCCATATAAGTCGTGGTCTGCATCTATTGCACTCATTGATTTTCCATTCCAACCAAATATCACACATTTAATACCATTTATTGTTTTTTCTTTATAAAGCTCTGTTGTTTTATCTGTTTTATTGAAAACCCTACAATCTTCTAGTTTTTTATGAGCATAATGTCTTGAAATGTTTACTAATTTAATATAATCATTTTTTTCCATACACATTAAATTTGTATACATATATATTATTCCCTCTCTACTTCAAACCAAATATTTGAAGTACTAATTCTCTTAATTCTGAATTAAGTAATATTGTGAGTCCAATTGAAGTTAATACAAAAACTAACACATAACAAATCAATTTCACTAGTCTAGTAACCGCTTCTAATAACAAAGAAAAAAGATATGTCAAATTGCTTGGCATATCACTTTTTGATTCTTTTATTTCTTTATTTTTTTCTTTTTTCTGTTTAGGGTGTTTAATCTTATCTAATGCTTTTTTGAATTTACTTTCTTTTTGAACTACCTCAATTTTTTTCTCAAATTTTTTTGCATCTTTCTTTTGTATTCCCTCACCTAATGCAATACTTAACTTATCCTCAATATCTGTTTCATTTATAATATTATAAAAGCCTAATTCATATAAGTTTGTTAAAACTATATTTTGATTATCATAATTAGATGCTAATATAATAATTCTTGCTTTACCATATAACTTTGAAAAATTATATATAGTTTCAATTAGCTCTGTATCTAAATTAGTAATAACAGATAAATCTATTATTAAGTATTTTATTAAATTGAAGTTTACTTTTGTTTCTTTTACATATTGTTTTATATCTGTTTCAATTTCTTGATTATTTAAAATCAATATGTTTTTTCTTTTGCATATTTTTTGTATTACTTGTGCTGTATTTATATTTGCAATATAACTAAGCATCTTTACTTCCCTCCTTAATCTAGCCACTGCTCCTCATATGGCACATTATAAGTTATATTGTCTTGCTCTAAATATTGTATTTCATTTTTCGGAACTTCTTTGTTATTTTCATTTTTTCCGATTTTCCAAAATACACTATTTAAAATACTAATAACAATAACTATTATTGCTATGATTGAATATAACAATAATTCTTTTTTTAATGATTTATCCACTTTTTCCCTCCATTTCTATATTTCTATTTAAATAAATATGATATTGGATCTATTGTGCTTTTATCTTCTAATCTAATTTCAAAGTGAAGATGATCTCCTGTAGAATTTCCTGTACTTCCCTGAATCCCAATAACTTGTCCTTCTGCTATTGTTTGCCCTTTTTCTACACATATTGAATTATCCCTCATATGAGCATAAAAACTATAAAATATTTTGCCTTCATCACCTATATGTTTTACTTCTACACAATTGCCATATTCGTTTTGCCACCCTGCATGAGTTACTTCACCATTTTTTATATTTAATATATTACTTCCTGCACTTCCTACTAAATCTATACCAGTATGAAAACTTTGCTTTCCGACTTATAGGATGTATTCTAGATCCATACTTGCTTGTTACCACTTTGAAATTTTCAACAGGTGTAAGAAACTTTCCATTAAAGACTATTTTTCCTATTGCTACATTTTGATATTTTTGACCTGATGATGAATTAAATATTGTTGTTGAATACCCTGCACATACTAAAACAATAAATAAGGCAATACCAATGATAATCTTAAACTTTAATTTTAATAATTTCATACAGCATCACCATTTTTTAAGTGTTCATCTATAATATGCAGTTCTTGCAATGGTATTTTTAATGTTGCAAATATTTTTCTAGTACCTGCCGAAAGCAAACACTCTCCCTGCTTTGCATTATAAATTAATTGTTCTTCTTTTTTAGTTAATCCAAAAGTTTTGACTATATCTTTTAAGTCTTGACCATCAGCTTTAAAAAACATTTTATAAGTAGAATTAGCAAGTAAACTCTGACCATAAAATCGTATTTTTTCATTTAAAAAGTCTTCTATACTTTGGGTTATTACTATTATGCTTGAATTATATTTTCTTGCTCTTTTACTAATATTACGAACAAACTCAAGTGTTTGTGGAATATTAGGATCTACTAAAACATGACACTCATCTGCAATTAATAAGTCTTTCTCTTCTTTATTTTTACTTATAATCTCCCAGCTATAACTCATGATGTTATAATATTGTGCTCTCTTATATTGTATTTGGAACTCTTGCATATTTTTTGTATTAAATACTGTAAGTTTAGTATCTATTGTAATATCTGTATAACCATTCCATATACTAGATGCCCCTCCAATTGAAATTGGTCTTAATAATGATAGTAATTTTTCATATTCCACCTTATTTTCATTTTTGTTCTTGTTTTCTAAAAAATAATACAAATCTTCCAAAATAGGAAAATCTGTATTTTCTAATTTATAAATATCAGTATCTTTTGTTATATTAAACTTTTCATATAATTCTTCCAATACTAAATCTAGTGCTGAAAACTCCATATCTGTTAAACTTGGAAAAAGTATCTCAAAAAATGTATGTAAGAATTGAAAATGCAAAGCAACTGCATTTAAATCTTCTTCTATATCTTTATTTGCTCTTATTTGTAATGGATTTAAGACTTGACTTGTATTACTTCCACCACAATTTATAATTTTTCCATTTAAGTTTTTGCAAAGATAAGTATATTCATCTTCAGGATCTATAACTAATATTTTTGACTGTGGCAATTCATTATATATTAAATGCTTAATTGATAAGCTCTTTCCGCTTCCTGATGATCCTGTTACAACCATATTACTATTTGTTCTGTCAGAATCTTTATGCCAAATATTGAAAATTATTATTCCACCATTTTGATTTATTCCAAAGTAATACCCTCCACTATCTATAAATGTATTTGTATTAAATAAAAAACCTCCAGTAAAAGAACTTGTTAGTATATTTCTTTTAAAGTATTCTGTTAAATTTGCTTGTATTGTAAAAAATGGTGCTACTGCTTTAAATCCACTTGTTAATAAATAGTTAGTTATTACTCTTGTCTTTAGTTTTAATTTTTGAACTTCTCTTTCAATTTCCTTGCATTTATTATTTAACTCTTTTTCCTCTTGAGCTGATACACATATGTAAATAGTTAAGTAAGATACAACCTCATTATTATTAATCATTCTATTAATTATATCTGAAGCTTCCTTTACCTCTGCATCTCTCATTTGTTTTATAGATTCATTCTTTGCTATTTTTGATAAACTTGTTGCATCTCTTACTCTAGCATCTAATTGTTCAATTAATTGTGTATTATCTGTTGGCTCAATATTTATACTAAATATAGCCTCACAATTATTAACCAATTTTGCCATCCATCCTATATCTATATTTGATGGATAATGAACTATTGTATATATTTTAGAGAATCTATCCCCTAAATATAATTTGTTTTTATCAAATTTAAGTCCTCCGAATCGGAGTTATTAAATCTATCAATTCATAATTATTTTGTATTTTCTGTTTCATTTAATTTGTCTTCTGCAAGAGCTTCCTCAACTCTCTGCTTTGCTATTTCGTAATAATCTTTGTCTATTTCAAACCCTACAAAATTTCTATTTGTGTTTATTGCTCCAACTAATGTTGTTCCACTTCCACAATAGCAATCTAATACTGTATCTCCTGTTTTACTTGAATTAATTATTAAATTTTCTATAAATGGTAGTGGTTTTATTGTTGGGTGTTTCCACTTTTTCTTATCTACTTGATTTACACCTGACAAGTAATATTTTCTTTTAGTATAATAATTTCCATATAGTTTAACACCTTTTTCTCTAGCAAATATCACATATTCTGTATCAGGCAAATAGTTATTATTTGTAAGTGGACTTGGGTTTTGTTTATGCCAAGTTAGTATCTCATAGTTGCAACCTTTGTCTGTAAAATATTCTAGTAAATCTTTTACTTGTCTTTTGCTACAAAAAATATATATATTTATTTTTTTCATTTTTTGCACTAATAAATCTAGCACCTTTAAATCAAAACCATCTTTCAATCCTATTAACTCATTTGCATAGTTATTAAAAGATGTTGTTTTTTTTACTTTAGTTAAATTAAGTAAGTATGGTGGATCTATTAGCACCAAGTCTATACTTTTGTCTTCTAATAGTTTGATTCCCTCCATACAATCCATATTATATATTTCATTTGTTTTTAGCATATTCTCCTTTACTTTTAATTTTGACAATATTATCTGTATAATCTGCCCCCTCTGTTCTTGCAAACTCTGGTATTGTAAAACTCTTTATTAGTAAGATAATGTCCCTTTCTCCCAATATTTCACTTTTAAGTTCACAGTTTTTTAATCTGTTTTGCCAGTTATTTGCTCTTTTGCTTAATTCATTTTCAATATTTTCTTTATTTACATCATAAATCATGATATAAAACTCATTTTCAATTATATTTTTATTTTCTACCATTTGTGTGGTAGCAATTATCCTATTATTTATTATCTTAATGCATACATCATCTTTTACTTGTTTTTTTAATTCTTCTTGTTCACTGATGTGATCAGAAATATCAACTGCTCTAGGTATAGATATAATTTTATATGGAAATTGCTCATTGCTAAATTCTATACTAGCCAAATTCATTTTTGATTCGAGTTCATCATCTGATAGAAGTTCTATGTTCATTGGATATACTTTAATAAAAAGAATTACTTGCTCATCTAATGTATACAAGTAATTCTCTTTTATATCCTTGATATTTAAAAATTCATTAAGACTTTTTATTCTCTTTTTTTGAAATAACTTTAATATTGTAATCTCCCCTTTCATATCTATACTCTTTTTGCATAGATTCATATTTTATAATATTTTTTATAGTATCTACCATTGAAAAGTTATTATTTCCTTTTATTAATGAAATAACTGAAACTGTTATTGCTCCAATTACTAGAAGTGTAGCAATTATTGTTTGATTAGTTATTTTATATACTATATAAGCAACAACTCCTGCAATCGCACCTACAATTAATGTTTTTATAAGTTCTTCCATTCCAAAACCTATAAAAAATTCAGTTTTTATTCTTATTTGTCTTGGTATTCGAATTTGTTTCTTATCTTCCACCTTCAGAGCCACCTCCTCCGACTATTTGCTTTTGCACTTTGATATTGTGAATAGGTATATGTTGCAGGAAATATTAAACCATCACTATCTCTATAATATGCATAATTTGCAAAATATCCTTTAAAAGTTCCCTGACATTCTGAAAATAATCTTAAAACCGAAACATTGTTAACTTCATATTTACCTAGATTATATTCATATCCTGCTAAAGTTTTAATTTTTTGAATTAAAGGACTATCTTCTGTTAAAGCCTGTAAATTCCACCCTGAATCTGTTACTACATACCATTTCCCATCAACATTTAGAGTTTCTCTACCCTGACAGTCCTTATCTTTTAATTCTGCAATTGTAGTTTCTGATACTGTGCTATCTACTATTTCTATTTTACTCCCATAATAATTCTTCGGTAGTTCAACTATCGAAAGTGATAAAGTAATAAAAATTGTAGCAATCAAAAGATGTTTTGTATATTTTATATATTTTGCTTTATATTCAGGCTCGACTGCAATCTTTATCATAAATATTATAAAAGTGATTCCTGCTATTGATATTCCTATTATTTTTAATACATCTATAATATTTTTTAATGTTTCCATATTTAATGCCTTCCTCTAGGTATCAATGCTCTCATTGACCTAGCAGTATTACCCATAGCATTTATTGGGCTTCCTGTTGGTTTTATCATGTACTTGCTCATTATCATTGGTGTATTTACAGCTACAACTGCAATTGCTATTCCATAAATTAATTTATTCATTAATAATGTTGCAATTGATAAATTCAATAATGAGAGTTGTATTACGAGAGTAAATGCTGTCATTAAAAAACTTCTAATATAATCAGGGAATACTCCATTATCTGAATTTAATAATCCTATAGTAGCAAATGGTATTGCTATCCTCATTACTAATAATTCTATTCCTTTCATAATAAACTGACAAATCAGTAAAAGCCAACAAATCAATAATACTAAACAAGCAACAGCTGTAAAAATTCCCCCTTGAATATTATTTGAAAGTGCTTCTGCTAAATTTACACTATCTACATTCATTACATTTAATATAGAATTTAGAAATTCTGATACGATGCCTACTCCTATTGTATATATTTCTTTAAAGCAAATCATTACTATAACTGCTTTTAGCATTCCAATTACTAATTGAACTGGATTTTGATCATTATCTCCATCTTTCATTAAAAAATATATTTTTATAGCTTTTACAATAAATACTATTACTAATAAATAAGTAGCATAATTAAAAACCACTTGATAAATTTCATTAAAATCAACTTTGTATACTCCCATTATTTGACCATTAGGAATATACATTAATTCTCTCTCAATAAAAAACACTAAATTTAACATACTATTAAAAAGAGAATTTAATGTTGATTCTGCTCCTCCAATAAAATTTTGTATTAGTTCTACAAGCATATCTGTCATATATGCTCACCTTCTTTAAATATAAAGCAACCTTTATATTTTACTTGTAAAAACTTAATATTGTATTTATAAGAGCCAATCCACAGGTTATTAAAATCATACATATTAAAGTAGTTTTAATATTTTGAATATTTCTTCTTCTTTCACCTTCATCGTTAGTTTTAAGGCAATACACATAATATATAAAATATCCACCACATATTGTTATTCCTATTCCAGTAAGCCACCCTATTATTGCATCTACCAAATTTTGTGTACCTACAACCAATGTACTATCTTGTAATGAAGTTGCAAATACACTTTTTCCTATATAGGCACAAAATAAAAGTATTACTATTAATAATACTTTACCTACTATTTTTAATATTCTTTTCATTTTCCTTTTATATTCTTTCTGAAGTTATCCTGAATAACTTCAATATCACCTTTTGATGCTTTTTCTTCTGTTTTTTTATCCCAAATATTCCAAATTTTAATTGGAACTATTGGCTTTTCTTCTCTTAAGTTTTCTCTTTCAATTCTTAATTTTTGATTATGCTCTTTTGTTCCCATACCATTTATTTTATTAAACTGCATTTTGCTTATATCAGGTATTGTTGTAATTGCAGGTGGCTTCCCTGCAATCATTATAAGTACATATGGACTTTCTAGTATTAACACTTCATCTGGTGTTAATAGTTTTCTTGAAATTAAACTCATACTACTGCTAGATTTATCATATTTATTATTTGAATTACTACTTTCTCCATAACTTTGTGCTGTATATGTACCGAAGTTTTTCTGATATTTTAGATGCTGTTTCTATATTAGAACTTTTTAAATAAATCCACATACAATTATCTAAAATATTTTGTGCTCCTTCTTTTCCGTATTTTTCTTCAATTTGAGATAATAAACTTTGTACACAAATTATAAATCTTATATTTCTACCTCTTGAAACTGTAAGCATACTTTGAAATGAATCTATTTTTGTAAAGTTAGCAAATTCATCTAGTATAAAGTTCATTCTAGTTTTAAGTTCTCCACCCTCCCTTCTACTTATTTCGACTAATGAAGTATATATTTGTTTTACTAAAATACTTCCGAAGTCTATGATATGTATCCCTGTCATCAGGTAATAAAACATATATTGCTGTTTTCTTCTTTGCAAAGTTTCTTATATCAAAATCAGATTTTTGTATATTATTTGCAACATATTCATCTACAAACATTTGCAAAGTTGAAAGTGCTACTGCAACAAAACTCGCTCGTGTTTTTGATGGTGCTGTTCCGAGCAATAGCAAAAAATTTTTTGATAGGATTATTTACTTCTTTTTTTGCCATGTACTCATCAATTGGCATTTTACCATTTTTTTCTTTGAACATTTCTGCTACAAAATAATATGCATTAGGTAATGTTTGCAATTCTCTTTTGCCTTTATTTTCAAGTACAACAGCCATTATTGCTGTTTTTATTACACTCATTTCTCCATTTTTCCATATTGGCTCTGTTTTCTCATTTTTCTCAACTAATATATTTACTAAGTCATTTATAAGACTTTCCGCTAGTGGAATATTATCCTCTTCAACTGCATTTATAATAATATCTAGGTAGTTATATTTATTACTTTTCAAAAAGTTTATATAGTCAATTGCAATTACATCATAACCTAACTTTTTCAAATTTTCTGCAGTATATAGATACAATTCGCCTTTAACATCAGCAATAAACATATTCTCACCTGCTAAGCCTAGCATTGTAATTGTTGGAATTATAACTGACCTACTCTTACCACTTCCTGTGCTTCCGACAAGTAATGTATGAAGATTATCATCTATATAATAAACCTTATCAATGTTACCTTCTCTTTCAAAATGTGTTACAATTCCTGCAGAATCCAAACAACATTTGTCATATGTTGTACTTCTATCAATTTCATTACATTTAAAAACTTTGCTATAGTCTTTTTTATTGAGCCACCATCCTGTCCCATATTGTCCCTGTCCAATCGGCTTTGGAACTTTTATCTTTGGTGTAAGTTCTACTTGTTCACTATAATATATGTTTTTATTTTTTCTAGTAACGAATAATAATAAAGATATTACTATGATTTCAATAATTGAAAACATTTGTAATACCTTTTTATTAGTTGTTATTGTTGTATATATTGTAGCAATATTTATTTTTAGCATATTATCTGTATTATTTGTTAGTAGATAAAATAACATTGTTGAAAAATATGCACTAATAAATATACTTAAAACAATTGCCACAATTATTAAAATTTTTCTACTTATTTTTCTATTCTCCCTTTAGAAAATCTATATTTCCTAAGTTTCAAATTGTAATTTGCTATTTACTATAATAATTGTCTTTTTGTTCTTCTATTTCGAGTTGCAATCTTTCTATTGTTCCATCTGTATGAACTTTATCCATATCATTTCTAACTGCTTTAGGAAATAATGCTTTCATATCACTTGCATAATAAGAACCATCTCTAGGCATTTCAGTTTCAACAACTAAATATTCATTATCTGATTTTTCAAGAGTAATCTTATATGGAATTGATGATCCACTATCTTCTTTTATTATATTATTATCTTCATAATAAGTTATATTTAAAACCCACATATACACAATAGTGGTATCATAATCCACTTCTTTTATTAAATATGTTTTTGTACTAATAAAACTTTTTTCATTATTCAAATTCCTTGATTCAGTTTTTGCTCTTAATAAAAAATAATCTCTAATTGTTCTTTCTAATAATTCTACATTTAAATTAATTGGTGGTACATAATCATATCCCCAAGTGCTAAATACTACTGGTTTATTATTTCTCATTCGATTAGTATCTATTAAAAATAATATCCCCAAAGAAGCTATCAACAATACTATTATAAATATAGTTAAAAAAATAATATTATTCTTTTTATTAATTTTTTTACTAGAATAATCAATAGTATTAACAATGTTTTCTTCTAAATTTTCTTGATATTCTTTTGCATTTAGTCTCTTTCCACTTAACAATTCATTAATTGTTATATCTAATTCTTCACACAATGGTTTATATAATGAAACATCTGGCATATTATTACCATTTTCCCATCTTGATATAGTTCTATTATTTACTCCTAATTTTTCTGCAAGTTCTTCTTGTGTCATTTTTTTGTTTTTTCTTAATTCAGAAATGAATTTTCCAATTTCTCTTTGATTCATAAATTGCTCCTTTCATACTAAATTGTATAACATAGTATTTAAATATTACACGACACAAAATGAGAATTCGACAAATTACTATTTCTCTTACAAATTATATTACAAAATATATCTTTTTGCAACAAAATATAATCATCATTCAAATTCTTCCTCGTCTTCTAAATTATTCAATTCAGCAAATCTTTCTATTTTGTCGATTGTATCTTGCAGTCTATTATATTTATCAATCATTTGTATTTGTTCTTCATTATATGGGTATTTTTCTACTTCTCCATTTAATTTATCATTTTCTCTTTGCATATTTCTTAGATCTATGCCTCCAAGAATTGTTCCTGCTACCATGATACTGGTAAAACTATCATTGTTTTTTAAATGTTCAACTAGCTTTTTATCATTAGAAACATTTTCTTTGAAATCCTTTCTTAATTTATCCATCTCTATTTCAAATGATTTATAACATGTTTCTAAATCATCTTTCTTTGTAAAATCATTTTTCATAAGTGATATTTCGCAACTTCTTTGATCTAATGAAGTATTATTTATTTCCTCTATTAATCTTTCAAATGCAGTATTTTTTGATTCATTTTCTTTAACATATTTATCATAAGTGTAATATGCAAATTCTAAATCCTTGAAAAGTTTGTTATATACATAATTAACTTCTTTCTCTTCATAGCAAAATATAGTAAATTTATTTGCATCTGGTAATAGCTCTGCAATTTTTTCTGCCTCTTTTGTTGTATATCCATTTAACAAAAACTGACTTACAGGATAAATGTTCTGTCTTATAAAATATGATTTATTTATATACATTTTAAGATATAAATATTTTAAATTTTCATAAGACAAATCTTTTTGCTCTACCATGTCATTTAAATATTCATTTAAATTTTTAAAATAGCAATTATCTTTAAAACAACTTAATAATAATTTTTTCTTTAATTCCATATCTCACCTCCTAATATTCATCCCAATTAAATTCAGATGAATTTTGTTTTTCCTTTGCTAATTCTTTTTTTGCTTGTTTTGATAAATTCTTTCTATATTTCATTTCAAAATTTCTATTTATCTTTTTATTACTTTGTACTTGATAAGAAAGTATTGTAAGAATTGTATCTAGCAAATCTCTTGTTTCATTATTATGCCTTACATATGTATATTCCTCATTATTATTTAACCATTTTCTTTCAATGTCTAATATCTGATTTCCTATTAATTTTAATATTTCTTGTTTTGCCTCCTGCTTGGAGTTCTCTTTTGCTTCTTCCAATTTCGCTTTATCTGTATATTGAAATTCCAACAATTCACACTTGGCTTTGATATATTTATCTATTTCTATTTGACATTGAGCTGAAGATAATATTATATTATTTGATATCCAATCAATTTTTTTTATTATTTCAGGATACTTAAGTAAATATTTGTATTTAATACTTCCTGTTATTGTTTGCAAGTCTTTCTTTAAATCCATTAGTGCCTCTACTATTTGTTTTATTTCATTATCTTTTAGTTTGCTTTTAATTAGCTTATATTCATTTGGATTCTCTTTTAAATATTTAATGATATCATTACTTATTATGATATTTTTCTTTGCTAAATCTTTTTCTTTATATATTGGAAGCAAATCCTCTCTAAATACATCATTTATAAACTCTTTTCTTAATTTATCCTTTAATTGATATTTTACAAAATAATTACTTTTTTGTTTTGATTTACTCCATAACATAAATTGTAAATGTGGATGATTACCTTCCCAATGAACTGAGCCTACATATTGCATATTTTCATATTTTATATTTAATTTTTCCGCTATACTTGGTAATTTGTTTTCTAATAGTCCCTTCCATTTTTCTTGTTTATAATAGCCTAACCTTTCTGCATCTGATACCTCTAATGATACAAGTCCTCTATAAATTGGAACTTTGTTGTCTGCCAAATTAGTTATATAATCTGATAGTTTATCAATAGATTCCATCTCTTGTATATTAGGAAACTTATTTACTATGCCAAATAAACCATGCTCTGTATTTTTATTTCTAATCACAAATTCACTATTAGCAATATAATCTGTATAATTTTTATGTTTAAAAAAAGTAGTTCTTAAATTAGGATTTAATGTTTCTAATGTAAAAACTAGACTACTCATTTCTATACACCTTACCTATATTATAAAAATCTAATAATTCTTCTTTTGATATAACATTTGGATCTCTGATTACATAATAATTTGCTTTTTCTCTTGCACTTTCTAAAATTTTCAAGAACTTATCATGCAATTCATCACCTAATATTTGACTCATTACTTCACCCAAAATATATGTATTCAAAGCATCTACTCTTACATTATTTGCTGTTAATTTCCTTTGTGATTTAATAAAAGAATCAAGTTTTATATCTATTAATTTACTCAATTCTTTTATAATAATATCTAAATTATCTTTATATATCTGTAAATTTAGTTCCTTTTCAATACCTGCTCTAATTAATTCTGATGCATTATTATATGAGCTTTTGGCTACAACATTATATATCATTTCCTTTTTTGACTTCGGAACTTTTACTACTATTTTTACATATTCTTCTTTGATTTCCTTATCCAAAACTCCCTCCTATCTTTTCTTTATTATTCTGTTCAAAATTGCCCTTCAGCAATTTTGCAGGAAGAGGGAGTCACCCCAACTCCCAACAACTGCCTAAAAGCGTGGCTTTTAGCTGGATTACAATTTTTTTAGTGGGTGATTTCTAGTCACCCACTAATTCTCACGATTTATTCGTATTCTTCCTCTGCTTGTAGTCCTGCTTCATCAGTTATCTCAACATATTCACCTATTATATTTAATGCTTCATCATAACTATGTGAGTTTGTAATTCTATCAATCATTTCTTTAGATTCTTCTTTTAAATTATTTTGCTTTAATGTTCTTGATGCTATTCCCATTAGATTAAATATGTTTCCATCTTCACCAATTAAAGCACATTTTGGTTTAATTTTATTTTCCATTTACATATCACCTCCAAATTCATCCTCTTGTTCCAAATCACACTTTAAATCACATTCTTGCATTAAAAATCCTTGCTCGGTTTTTATCATTCCCTTATCATCTGCATACTCATCTCCTAGTCTATCTAAATTAGCATAGTCTATTAAATCCTCCATATCTATTTCACCATTATATATTAATTTTCTTGCAAGTTCCTCTGTGTTTTCTGCTTCTATTAATTCAAAACAATTAATATTTTCTACAAACTTTATTGCATCTTTTATGTTTTCAATGTTTTCTCTTTTTGCTTCTAGTATCGCTAATAATTTATCTCTTTCTTCTTCTTTTTCAAAACCTTTTATTAAATCATAAAACTTGTTAATATCATTAAAAGGTGTTGTATATCCTGATTCACTTGCTCTAACTATAATGTTATTTATCTCACCTGAAAGTTCTGCTGAAAAAGCAGGATTATCTCTGCAAATAACATCACACTCTTTAATATGAGTATCTTGTATTGATAAACTGTCATAATCTAATCCTAAATACAAAAAGTCTTTTTTTAACTCTTCTATATCTTTTGGAATTATTATTTTTACTTCTTTATAATTGTCAGAAACTTCATACTGTTTTTTGTTCACTATATCTATTCTTATATACATTTTAATCTCCTAAAATTCTCTCGCACGAGAATCAATTTTGTGGCTTTTTTATTCTTAAATAGAGTAGTTTTATCTTTAAAAACTATTCAAACTCACTCTCCTCCTCAAATTCTTGTTCTTTATTTAAAGTGTCTTTCAATATAATATTTGTTGCTCTTATTGTTTGCTCATTGAATTGTCTCTGCCAAGCTCCTTCGTTTCTTGACCAATGAAATCCACGATGCTTTAATTCTTTTCTAATATCTTCATTTGGTATTGAATCAAACAATATTTGAATTCTGTTTATTTCCTTATTATGAACTATTTTTCCTCCTTCAAATTCCTTTGTTTCAAACTCAATATTTTCCTGTTTTTCTAATGCAGATATTCTTCTTTTTATTTCTCTTATTCTTGCACCTATGTTTTGCAATTCCCAACCCTGATGCTCTCCTTGTTTCATTAGCTCTCTATTCTTTTCTAAATATTCTAACTTATCTTTCAATTTTTGAATTGCATTTGGATCATCATTATATATAACTTTATTACTTTCTATTGTCCTCACTTTATTCTTATAATACTCACTTTTGTCTGATTCCTCTATTGATTTTCTAATATCATTGTGAGCTTTTTCAATCAACCTTCTGTGTTTCTTTTCTGAATGATGACCTATTATAATTGGCTGTCCAGGTGTTAACTCTAATATTCTATTAGCATTAGAATTACTATATTGATGTGATCTCTGATTTGCTTTCTCGGACAGTATTTTTAATCTTTCTTTTCTTGATTCTTGTCTTTCGTAATAATCTGATCTTCCTCCCATTGTTTATCACTCTCCCTTCCTACAATTAAACAACAATGAAAAAATATTGCTATAGTTCCTCCAACCATAGCACCTACTATAAAACCTATTAAAAACATATTTGCTCCTTTCTAATAAAAAAAGACCACAAATATTGTGTTGTAGTTTAAATCTTTAAACATCAATATTCAAGTCTTTTCTAGATTTGTTTTACTTTTTCCCAAGTGAAACATTCTCTTCCGAAATGTCCATAATTACTTGTTTTAGCATATATTGGTTTTTTCAAATCTAAATAATCTATAATACCTTTTGGCGTTAAATCAAATTTAGTTTTTACTATCTTTATAATGTCACATTCAGGTATTCTATTTGTTCCAAAACAATCAATAAAAATTGATAATGGCTCTGCTATACCTATTCCATAACTTGCTTGAATTTCACACTTTCTTGATAGTCCATTTATTACAATATTTTTTGCTATATGTCTTAACATATATGCAACAGATCTATCAACTTTTGTTGCATCCTTACCTGAAAAAGCACCTCCTCCATGATGAGCATATCCGCCATAAGTATCAACAATTATTTTTCTACCAGTTAAACCTGTATCAGCAACTGCTCCTCCAATAACAAATTGACCTGTTGGATTTATTAGAAACTTTGTTTCAGAATCTATCATATCATCTTCAATAGTAGTCTTTATTACTTTTTCTATAATGTCATTTTCTAACTCATCAATATTTATTCCATCTAAATGTTGTGTAGATATAAGTATTGTATCTATTCTAAATGGAAAATCGTTTATATATTCAACTGTTACTTGTACTTTTCCATCACTTCGTAGATATGGAATTATTCCTTTTTTCCTTACCTCTGTTAATTTTTCTGCTAATCTATGAGCTGTATCTATTGCATAAGGCATTAGATTATCTGTTTCTACACAGGCATATCCAAACATAATTCCTTGATCTCCTGCTCCTCCATTATCTACTCCCATTGCTATGTCATTACTTTGTTTAGTAATATTTATCAATATATTACAAGTTTTATAATCCATATTAAATTCTGCATTATCATATCCTACTTCTCTTAATTTTTCTCGTACTATTCTTTCTATATCAATAATTGCATTACTTGATATTTGTCCTGCCACAGCAACTTGTCCTTTTGAAATAAATGTTTCTACTGCTACTCTTGATTCGCAATCTTGCTCTAAACAAGCATCCAAAATACTATCAGAAATCAAATCACATACTTTATCAGGATGTCCTTCTGTTACACTTTCTGATGTTAAAAAATATCTTTTATAATTCATTAAAATCCTTCCTTTCATTCGCTCCACAATCGATTTTGTGGCTTCTTTACTCACTTTATAGATTACTATCCCATCTAAATTTTTTTCTTTTATATTTTTTTACTTCAATTTCATATAGCATAAATATTTTTTCTTTTGAAAATTTGCTTATGAATTTAAAAAAAGATAATAACTCTTGTATTATCTTTTGCTTATATTTCGTTCCTATATCAGAATGTTCTAAGTATTCATTATCTACATATATACTTGCAATTCCATCTAATATTATATTAAATAACATTTTCTTTTCTTTAACATTTAGATTATCAAACTCTATTATGTTTTTATATTCATATTCTATTAGCAAAAAATATATAGAAACAATTTTATTTAACGATTTATGTGGTATTAATTTATTCCAATCTAAATATACTAGATTGTCTTTAATAATTGCAGTTAATATTCGTTTACTTTCTTTTGACATCTTATCATAAAATGTTTTAATTTTTATATTTTCCAATTTTTCACCTCCAATCATAATAAAATATTTTTTAATGTAATAAAAAAGAATAAGAATTTTGTCATAATCCCTATTCTAAAAAATATTTGTCGAACCTTATACTTATATCTGTTCTAAACTCTGACTGCTAACTTAACTTTGCATTCAGGTGACCAGTTTGTATTGCCTGATAATACTATGATTGGTGGTATTCTATAAATCTCCACTTTGTTTACATCCGTGTGTACTGTTGATTTAGAAACTCCAAATTCTTTTGCTGCTCCTCTTACTGTATCTCCAGTATCTATTATATAATGTGCCAAATTTATTGCACGTTCTTCTATTGATATTCCTCGCATATAAAAAAACCTCCATATAGAATACTTTTGTTTAAGTGTATTCAACTGAAAGTTTATTTATGAATATTTGCATGAAGAAAAAGGAACTCAAGCTCCTTTTTCTTCATCTTCAAATTGACTATTATATAAATCTGCATAAAACCCTTGCTTTTCTAAAAGCTCCTCATGTGTTCCTTGTTCTACTATATCACCATGATCCATTACTAATATTAAGTCTGCATTTTTTATTGTTGATAATCTATGTGCAATAATAAAACTTGTTCTACCTTTCATTAAATTATCCATTGCTTCTTGAATTTGTATTTCTGTTCTTGTATCTATTGAACTTGTAGCCTCATCTAATATTAATATTTTAGGATTAGCTAAAATTACTCTTGCAATTGTAAGTAGCTGTTTTTGCCCTGCTGATATATTACTTGATTCTTCATTTAGTACGGATTTATATCCTTTTGGAAGAGTTTTTATAAAATGATGCACATGTGCTGCTTTTGCTGCTTCTATTACCTCATTATCATTTGCCTCTGATTTTCCATATTTAATATTTTCTTTTACAGTTCCTCCGAATAGCCATGTATCTTGAAGTACCATTCCAAACATTTTTCTTAAATTACCACGTTTAAAATCTTTTATATTATGTCCATCTACTAATATTTCTCCACTTGTTACATCATAAAACCTCATTAATAATTTTACTATAGTTGTTTTTCCTGCTCCTGTTGGACCTACTATTGCAATTTTTTGACCTTTTTTAATATTTGCACTAAAATTATTTATTATTGTTCTATTATCATTATAACCAAATTTTACAGATTTAAATTCTACATTCCCTTGTAATTTAGTAACATCTATATTTTTATCCGCTTCTTTTACTTCTTCATCTTCTTCTAAAAATTCAAAGACTCTTTCTGCTGCTGCAACCATTGCCTGTAGCATTCCTGATACTTGAGCTACTTGTGCAATAGGTTGTGTAAATCTTTTGTTATATTGTATAAAACTTTGTATATTCCCTACTGTAATTTTTCCTTGAATAGCTAAATATCCCCCTATTACTGAAACTGCAACATATCCCACATTCCCTAAAAACATCATTAATGGGTGCATTAACCCAGATAAAAACTGAGACTTCCATCCAGAACTGTATAACTCTTTATTTGCTTTTGTAAAATTTTCTATTGCTGCTTTTTCTCCATTAAAAGCTTTTACTACTATATGTCCTCCATATATTTCTTCTACTTGACCATTTACATGACCTAAATATTCTTGTTGTTTTTTGAAATACTTTTGTGATTTTTTTACTATTGCTTTAACAATAATTATTGATACTGGTAATATTACAAAAGAAACTATAGTCATTGTTACACTAATTGATAACATCATTATTATAATACCTATTACTGTACATATAGATGTTATAATTTCAGTAATACTTTGATTAAGGTTTTGCGAAAGAGTGTCTATATCATTTGTAATAATAGAAAGCACTTCACCATTAGTTTTTTTGTCAAAATACTTCATTGGTAATTTATTTAATTTTATTGCAATATCATTACGTAACTTATATGTTAACTTTTGTGCAATTGATGTCATTGTAAATCCTTGGATTAAAGAAAATAACGCACTTATTACATATAATCCAAGCAATGTAAATAATATTCCTGCAATTTTTCCAAAATCTATACCTGTTCCTCCAGATAATTTATTTACAATTCCATTAAATACCTCTGTTGTTGCATTACCTAATATTTTAGGTCCAACTATATTAAATATAGTGCCTCCAATTGCAAATATTACAACAATTACTAATGCTATTTTATATTTTGCTAAATAATCTTTTACTAACTTTTTTGTAGTTCCTTTAAAGTCCTTTACTTTTGGAGCTTGTGCTCCATTTTGTCCTCCCATTGGTCCTGGCATATTAATTAACACCTCCTAGTTCTTGTTTTGATAATTGAGACATTGCTATTTCTTTATATTCTTCACAATTTTCTATTAGCTCCTTATGTGTTCCTTTTCCTACAATTTTACCTTCTTCTAATACTATAATTTGGTCAGCATTTAAAATTGTGCTAATTCTTTGTGCTACTATTATTACTGTTTTTCCTTTTGTTTGCTTATTTAGTTCTTCTCTTAATATACTATCAGTTTTAAAATCTAATGCTGAAAAGCTATCATCAAACACTATAATTTCTGGATCAATTGCTAAAGCTCTTGCTATTGATAAACGTTGTTTTTGTCCTCCTGATACATTATTACCTCCTTGAGCAATCTCTGATTTAAATTGATTATCTTTTCTATTTATAAAATCAGTTGCTTGAGCAATATTTGTCGCTTTTTTCATTTGTTCATCTGTCATATCTAAATTTCCATATTTTATATTTGATTCAATTGTTCCTGAAAACAAAATTCCTTTTTGTGGTACAAAACCTATTCTTTTTCTTAACTCTTTTTGGGGTACATCTTGTATATTAACTCCATCTATTATTAATTCTCCTTCTGTTACATCATAAAAACGTGGTATTAAATTTACTATTGTAGATTTTCCGTGAACCGGTACTACCAATTATAGCAGTTGTTTGACCCGGTTTTGCTGTAAAGGTTATATCCTCTAAAATCTCTGTATCCGCATCAGGATATCTAAACGAAACATTTTTAAATTCAACATATCCTTTTTTCTCTTTTATAAATTCTATTGTCTTTTCTTTATCTTTTATAGAAGGCTCTGTTTCTAGAACTTCGTTAATACGTCTTGCAGATACAGAAGCACGTGGAAGCATAATAGATATCATAGATATCATTAAAAATGAAATTACTATTTGCATTGTATATTGAATAAATGCCATCATATCTCCAACTTGCATTATTCCTTCATCTACTTTATGTCCTCCAACCCAAATTATTAATAACATAATTGCATTCATTATAAACATTAAAGCTGGCATCATTATACTCATTGCTCTATTTACAAATATATTTGCTTTCATAAGCTCATTATTTGCATTTTCAAATCTTTGCTCTTCTTTTTTTTCTGTATTAAATGCCCTTATTACTGGAATCCCTGTTAAAATTTCTCTTGATACTAAATTTAATCTATCAATTAAATCTTGAAGTTTTTTAAATTTAGGCATTGCTACAATAAACAAAATTAATACTATTGCCATAATACAAGCAATTGCTAAACCTATAACCCATGCCATTGAATTATTACTATTAGTTAAAACTCTTATAAATCCACCTATACCTATAATTGGAGCATATATTACTATTCTAAATAGCATTGTTAACAACATCTGAATTTGTTGTATATCATTTGTACTGCGTGTAATTAAAGATGCAGTAGAAAACTCTGAAAGCTCCTTTCTTGTAAACTGTAATACTTTTTTAAATACCTTATCTCTTAAAATCCTTCCTAAATTTGCCGCAACTTTTGAAGATAATAACATAATAATAACTGCTGCTGCCATACTAATTAAAGCAATTCCAATCATTTGAAATCCAGTTTTTATTATATAATTATTTTGAATATTATCTGTATTCACACCAACTGCTATGTATTCTGTTTTTGTAGCTTGAGAGGCTACCTGTGACTGCATTATTCCTAAACTTGAATCTAATTGTTTGTTAATTTCATTTGTCAAAACTTCAGCTTCATTTTCAGGCATATTTTTTATTATATCTATTAATTGCATTTGCTCCATAATTTGTTTTTGTTCATTTGAAGCATTTGCAATTATTTGTGTTTTTATCTTATTAGAAGTTTCTTCATTTTGAATAAAATACATACACATAAATGGTTGCATAAAAATTTTATCTAGCTCTTCCTTTTCCTTTTTATTCAATTTATTTAATTTATATAAATCTTGATTTTCAAGCTCTGGATATATTTTTACATATTTATTATACTCCTCTTCAGATAAACTATCTTTTGATATTAAAGTATAATCATTTAATATATTTGTATCATCTTGTGTAAAAATAAGTATATTATTCATTTGTGATTTTCTAATCACTTCAGGTGCAATATATTCTATTCCTCCTGCTTGAATACCAGTATTTACAATTTTAGATGTATAATCTGGAAGTGTTAAATCTGTCCATGCCTGTAAACATAAAAGTAAAATAATTATTAATACAGATACCCATGTTTTCTTTAAGTTTTTTAATATTTTAAACATCTCTTGCTTCTCCTCCTGTTTCGTAAATCTTAAACTTGGATTATATCAAATTTTTTATATTTTTGCAAACACAAAATAAAATTTTTTTCGTGCTATTGTAGTATTACAATAGATGTGAAACAAAAATAATAGAAAAGAAGTGATTCGA
>JAUNSM010000016.1 GCA_030539215.1 Clostridia bacterium | reverse complement strand
TGTGTGTGTGTGTGTGTGTGTTACTCTCCCAATGGTTTCATTGATTGCCATTTTTTCTCTCCTTTTCTTTGGTTTTTGCAATTGGTGTGATTACGGGTCGCCGAGGGCGGCGACACCCTACGTTTTTTTGCAATTATTTTTTTTGGACTGTAGGGGCGATACTTAAGTTCGCCCATGAACAATTTGTGTTATTGAATTTTCGGGCGAACACTGTTCGCCCCTACATTTGCATTTTTTTGTTGTCGAATTTGCGGTTATGCAAAAATTTGCAATGTTTTTGTTGCTTTTTTCTATTTTTATTTTATATGAAGATTTTGTTTTTGTAAATAGTTTTTTAAAAAAATTTTTTTCTTTTCGTTATTGTTCAGACCCCAATAATATAAATAATTAAAAAGAGTAGAGCCTTTGTAGGGAGCTCTACCCTCAACGGCCCTCAAAATTGTTCCGAGCAAAATGCCTTTTTTATTCAAAATATTCTATTCCTGATTCAAATAGTTTTTGATCCATATTGCCTGGTACGTTTAATATATTACCTCTATAGCATCTTTCTGCATGTGCCATTTTTCCAAGTACTTTTCCATCTTTGCTACTTATTGCTTCTACTGCATATATAGAATTGTTTGGATTGTAGTTTGTATCATATGTAGCTTGTCCTTGCATATCTACATATTGTGTAGCAATTTGTCCATTTTTTATTAATTCTTTTAATACATTTTCGTTTGCTACAAATCTTCCTTCCCCATGCGAAATTGGAAGTACAAATTCATCTCCTAAGTTTACTTTGTTAAACCATGGTGATAATTTTGATACTACTTTTGTGGTAACTAGTTTTGATTGATGTCTTGCTATTGTATTAAATGTTAATGTTGGCATGTTTTTGTCCATTTCAAGTATTTCACCATATGGAACTAGTCCTAGTTTAATTAATGCTTGAAAGCCATTGCATATTCCTAGTATTAAGCCATCTTGTTCGTTTAAGTGTTTATGTATTGCTTGTTTTAATCTTGGATTTCTAAATACTGTTGCTATGAATTTGCCTGAACCATCTGGCTCATCTCCTGCACTAAATCCTCCGGGAATCATTATTATTTGTGCATTGTTTATTTGCTTTTCCATTTCTGTAATAGATTCTTCTATATCGTTTTGGTTTAAATTCTTAAATACCGATATTATTGGCTCTCCACCTGCATCTATAAAAGCTTTGCTTAAATCATATTCGCAATTTGTTCCTGGAAATACTGGTATAAATACTTTTGGTTTTGCTATTTTTATTTTAGATTTTGGTTGAGTGTGATTTTCTCCTATATATAAAATATTTTCTATTTTTTTAGTGTTTGGAGCTGTCTTTGTTGGAAATACCTTTTCCAATGGCTCTTGCCAGGTTTTTATTAGTTCTTCTAAATCTAATTTTTCATTTTTCGATATTTTTATTTCTTTTTCTTGTATTGTATTACCTAAAAGCTCCAAGCCTAGTATATCTTCTATTTCTTTTTCCGCTTCTATAATAAATGATGCATAACGTGGCTTGAATAAGCACTTATTTGCTTTAAATTCAAACCCTATTTTATTTCCTATGCACATTTTTGTTAAAGTATCTGCTATTCCGTATTGTTTAATACTTGCACAAGATAAAACTTTTCCTTGTTCAATTAATTTATGTATTAGTTTATAGTTTTCTTTTAAATTTTCAAAATCTGGTAAAAAATCTTCTGTTATTTTTGTTTTTAATATGTATACTTTTGAGTTTGATTTTTTAAATTCATTTGATACTACTTTTTTTGTATCTATTGTTCCAACACAAAAAGATACAAGTGTTGGAGGTACATCTAATTCATTATATGACCCTGACATAGAATCTTTTCCACCTATTGATGCTAATTGCAATTTTTCTTGTACTAAATATGCTCCGAAGTAATGCTACTAATGGCTTTCCCCATTTGGTTGGATTGTTCTTTAGCTTTTCAAAATATTCTTGAAAAGTAAACCATGCATTTTTATAATTTCCTCCTACTGCTACATATTTTGTAAGGGATTCGATTATTGCAAATACTGCTCCATGAAATGGACTGATTTCTGAAAGATAAGGGTCATATCCATATGACATTACTGTTCCATCATCTGTATACCCTTCTAATGTAGGAATCCTAGCACACATTGCTTCTGATGGAGTTAATTGATATTTCCCTCCAAATGGCATTAAAACTGTGGCTGCTCCTATTGTACTATCAAATCTTTCTACTAATCCTTTTTGTGAACAACAATTTAAATTTGATACTACATTTTTCCATTTTTCTATTTTATTGCATTTCTTTTGATTTGTTTTGATACAATTTTCTTGTCTTTTTTCTCCATTAAAATAATTTTCTAAACCTTGGGGTTCTTCTATTTTTGCATTTGCTGTTTTTACTGTTCCATTTGTATTTAGAAATTCTCTAGACAAGTCTACTATTAGCTTTTCTCTCCAATACATTTTCATTCTTGGCTCTTTTGTAACTAACGCAACTACTGTAGACTCTATATTTTCACTTTCAGCTAAAGTTTGAAATTTGTTCATGTCTTTTGCATCTATTACTACTGCCATTCTTTCTTGTGATTCTGATATTGCAAGTTCTGTACCATCTAATCCTTCATACTTTTTTGGAACTTTGTCTAAATTTATCTCTAATCCATCTGCTAATTCTCCTATTGCTACAGATACTCCTCCTGCTCCAAAATCATTACATCTTTTTATTAATTTTGTTACTTCTGAGTTCCTAAATAGTCTTTGTATTTTTCTTTCTTCTGGTGCATTTCCTTTTTGTACTTCAGCTCCACATGCTGTAAGCGATAAACTGTTATGTGCTTTTGATGAACCTGTTGCTCCTCCGCAACCATCTCTACCTGTTTTTCCTCCTAATAGTATAACTACATCCCCTGGTTCTGGTTTGCGTCTTACTACATTTTCTTTTGGAGCAGCTCCTATTAATGCTCCTATTTCCATTCTTTTTGCTACATAACCGCTCATGATATATTTCTGTAACCTGCCCTGTTGCAAGCCCTATTTGATTTCCATATGAACTATACCCACGTGCTGCTTCATTTGTTAATTTTCTTTGTGGTAGTTTATTTGCCATAGTATCTTTTACTGAAGTTCTTGGATCTCCGCAACCAGTTACTCTCATTGCTTGATACACATAACTCCTGCCTGATAGTGGATCTCTAATTGCTCCTCCTAGGCATGTTGCTGCACCTCCGAATGGTTCTATTTCTGTTGGATGATTATGTGTTTCATTTTTAAACATTATTAAATATTCTTCTGGCTTTCCATCTACTAAAATTTCAGCTTTTATACTACATGCATTTATTTCTTCTGATTGGTCTAAATTCTTTAACATGCCTTTTTTATTTAATTCTTTTACTGCTATTGTTGCAACATCCATTAAAGATATATCTTTTGCTTTTTTGTTATCATATACAAATTCTCTTGACTTTTTATATTGTTCATATACACTTTTTGCTAAATCCCATTCTATTTCTACCTTTTCTAGTTTTGTCAAAAATGTTGTGTGTCTACAATGGTCTGACCAATATGTATCTATCATTTTCATTTCTGTAATAGTAGGGTCTCTTTTTTCTATATTTTTAAAATAGTTCTGACAAAATTTTAAATCACTTAAATCCATTGCAAAACCATATTTTTCATAAATTTTTTCAAAATCTTCTTCTGTCATATTAATAAAGCCTTCAACAATTGCTACATCTTGTGGTTCTTCTTGTTTTTCTTTTAGGGTTTCTAATTTATTTAATGTACATTCTCTTGAATCTACTGGATTTATTATATACTTTTTTATTTTTTCTACTTGCTCATCTGCTAAATTTCCTTTTAAAATATATATTTTTGCACTTTTTGCAATCGGTCTTGAACCTTCTGTCAAAATTTGCAAACATTCTGATAAAGAATTTGCTCTTTGGTCAAATTGTCCTGGTAAGTATTCCATTCCAAATATTTTGTCTTCTTTTTTAAAAGGATATTCCTCTTCAAAATATAAGTCTACTTGTGGCTCTGAAAATACTGTATTTTTAGCTTGATTAAATACTGTTTGATTTACTCCTTCAACATCATATCTGTTTAGAATAATAATATCTTCTAAATCTTGTATTTGAAGGTTTTCTCTTAAATCTTGTAATAATTCTTTTGCTTCAATATCAAATCCTTGTCTTTTTTGTACATAAATTCGTTTTACCATTTCTTTCATTTAACCCTCTCCTAATTATTTATTTATTTTTTTAGTCCATTTGTCAATATAATATCTACGAATAATTGCTAAATTTGTAAACATTCTTCCAACAAATACTACTATTGCCGCTAAATATATATCAACATTTAATTTTACTCCAAGCCATGTTAAAAGTATTGAAAGTATTGCATTCCCAAAAAAACCTGATATAAAAATTTTTAAATCAAATTTCCCTTGTAAAACAGATGTTATTCCTCCGAACACTGAATCTAATGCTGCAATTATTGCTATAGCTAAATATCCAGAATAAGTATATGATATTATTGGTGCATTAATCCCTATTAGTGCTCCTACTATACATCCAATTACAATTGCTATTATTATCATTATTGTACCTCCTTTGCATATTCCATATTTAAATCTCCATTATATTTATTTATTAAAATATTGTCTTGTCTTGTAAGAACTATATCTTTGCCTTCTTCTAATTTTGTATCAATATATCCATATTGTTTTTTAGATAACCCACTCTCTAAATATGTTGGATTTCCTATAGCTTTTACTTCATATGGTGATACTAGTCTATCTTCACTACCATTTATGCTTATATATGTAGTTCCTATATCTACTATATATGAATCATATACTATTCTTTGTCCATTTATTGATATAGCTTCTGCCCCATCTGTTTTTAACTGATTTAATAATTCTCTTAAATCTTCTGATGTAATTTTTTGTGCTCTTGTATCTGTTAATGTTACTATTACCCCGCTTCCCTTTACATCATTTTTTCCTAAAAGATTATTTTGCTGTTCTAATTCTTTTGCTAAAAGTTCAGAGGCTTGCTTATCTGTTGTAATTATTTCCTCATATTCTGCAATTTTTAAATTTGTTTCTTCTATTTGTTTATTAATTTCTTCAACCTTTTGTTTAAAATTACTAATCTCTGTACGTAATTCATCTTCCCTCATGTTTTCTAATGATGTAATATCTGTTGATTGAATTGTTTTGAATTGTATAAAAATTACTGCTGTAAGTATTAAAATCATCAAACCAATTGTTATTGTTATTGTTATTTTTCCCTTTTTCAACTATACATCACCCCTTGATAAATATTCATAACTATATACTCCTTCATATTTTGGTATGTTTATATTTTCAGTTTTTTCAGTATATATTTCAACTCCATCATCTGCCATTTTTTGTAAATATCCTCCTGGTCTTTTTAAAGCATATTCCATTCTTGATGGAAATCCTATAGCTTTTATTGTTATTGGTACTCCTACCATTTTTCCATTTATTCTTATTATATTTCCATCACAAAGAATTGAAGTTGTATTTATAACTCTTTGTTCGTTTATTGATATAGCATCAGCTCCTGAATTAAATAATTCATTTACTATATATAACAAATCTTCTTCGTGTACTAAATACCCATTTATATTTAATACTTCATTATTTTTAACTTCTCTATTTTCATCTATTTTTATAATTACACCTTCGCCAGTAACATTTGTTAAACCTAAAAGCATTTGATTACTTTTTATTTCTGCATCATTTTGAGTATCTGTCTCGTTTTTAGCTGCAGCATTTAATCTAACTTCTTCTAGTTCCTTTTCTTTTTTCTCTAATTCTCTGTAAAAAGCTTCGTATCTACCTTGCAATTTTAATAATTCATCTTTTAAATCACTATTATCTTTTAATGTAGTTCCTACAGAGCTTGTTGCAGCTTTTATTGTATTAATTTGAATACAAATAGCCATTACAAGTAACATACATACTACTCCGTAATATTATTGCTATTTTATTTTTACTCATTTTTACCTCACCTCTATACTTGTTCTTTAAATACCGTCTTGTCTGAACCTTGAAAATAAATTTCTCCTTTTATTCCTTTTTCTTGTTCTATTAATGCCTCTATTTTTAATAATTTTATATTTATATTTTTAATATCTCCAAATTGTATTGTTTTGTCTTCACTTGCTATTTTTAATATGTAATTTGTAGAATCTGATATATCTATTTCAGTTATTATATTTGCTAAAGAATTGTTTTTTGCTACTTCTATTATCTTTATTACATCTTCTAATTTTTTCAAATCTTCAACAACTAGTCTGTTACCTTCATCTATTTGTTCTGTTTGTGTCTCAAATCCTGTAATTATTGGTAGCTCTAATGGCGTTTCTGTTATTTCTAACATGTATCCTTGATTATTTATATATACATATGCATTTGCAAATTTTAACATATATGTTGGAATTCTTTCTTGTATTTTTAATGTTATTGCTCCTGCTAAATCTTTTTTTACTTTTACATTTTCTATATATGGATTAATTTTTATATTATTGATTATTGATTTATTACTTGTTTTAAACATATTCACACCAGTTGTTAGTTTTGATAAACTAATTATTTCTTCTGAAGATATTTTAATATTGTTTTCAACTATTATTTCTTTTATATTAAATATACTTGATGTCATAAATAATGTAATAGCTGTAATAATTAATACTGCAAGACTTGTCCATTTTAAAATTTTTAAATTTCTCTTTTTCTTTTTAGTTTGTTTTTTATTAATTTGAGCTGATTTCTTTTTTTTAGTTTCTTTCTTTTGAGGTCTTGAATTTTTAAGATTCTTTTTTGGCTTCTTTTTTTTATCATTTTTATCTTTTTTGGGAGTTAACCCTATAATAATTTCATTATTCAAGTCTATTTCTCCTTTATATATAGGGGCATTCATTGAATTTTCATGTTCCTATTTTATTTATTTTTGCCCCTATTTTATTTAGTTTTTTATCTAAATTTTCGTATCCTCTTAATATATGTTCTATATTATTTATCTTTGTTTTCCCTTTTGCTATAAGTCCTGCTAATACCATCGCTGCTCCGTCCTCTTAAATCTGTTGCATCTACTGTTGTTGCTGTAAGTTTTCTTGTTCCTTTTACTATAGCTATTTTTCCTTCTATATTTATTTTTGCACCCATTCTTTTCAATTCACTTATATATTTATATCTATTTTCAAATATATTTTCTATTATTATAGAAGTTCCTTTTGCAACAGTTAGCATACTTGTAAAAACTGATTGCATATCTGTTGGAAATCCTGGATATGGTAATGTCTTTATATCTACTGCTCTCATTTTTTTAGGACTTTCTAATATTATATTGTTTTTATTGTTATAAAATTTGCATCCACATTCTTCTAACTTATCTAATATTGGAATAATATTTTCTGGAATTACATTATTTAATTTCAAATTACCAGAAGTTGCAGCTGCCATGCAAAGTAAAGTACCAGCTTCTATTCTGTCTGGCATAATGTTATAACTTACATCTTTTAACTTTTTTACACCAGTTATTTTTATTACATTTGTACCTGCACCTTCAACTTTAGCTCCCATTCTATTTAAAAAATTTTGCAAATCTTGTATTTCCGGCTCCATTGCTGCATTTGTAAGAATAGTTTCTC
Source organism: Clostridia bacterium (assembly GCA_030539215.1). Taxonomy (GTDB): domain Bacteria; phylum Bacillota; class Clostridia; order TANB77; family CAG-508; genus CAG-452. The sequence continues at coordinate 14,786 of JAUNSM010000016.1, read as the reverse complement.
CGCTTGGCAAATACAGATGCTAAAATAATATTTTCTGTTGCTCCAACAGACGGAAATTCTAAATGTATTTCAGTTCCAATAATCTCATCGCATTTACATTTAACATATCCTGCTGTTTCTTCTATATTTACTCCTAATTTTTTTAATGCTTTTAAATGCAAATCAATTGGGCGAGAACCAATATCACAGCCCCCTGGGTATGAAAATATTACATTTTTAAATCTAGCCAAAATTGCACCTGCTAAAACTACTGATGATCTCATTTGTCTCATTAAATTGTCTGGTATTTCGTGACTATTCATTTTATTTGAATCTATTATTATTTTACCATTCTTTCTATCTATTTTGCAACCTAAAATTTTTAATATTTTTAAAGTTATTTGAGTGTCTTGTATGTTTGGTACATTATATAATTTACTTGTTCCTTCATTTAAAATACTTGCAGCAATTATAGGAAGTGAAGCATTTTTAGATCCCGAAACATTTAAACTTCCTTCTAGCTTTCTTCCTCCTTCTATTATGTAACTTGACATTTACTATTCATCCTCTCTCTAATAACTTTTTTAGTATATTTTATGAATAGTTTACAGAAATGGTGCACATCACAATTAATATATAAGAAGGAACTCTTTTTATTTGTTTGAATATACTATGTTATTAATACATATATTTAAATAGGAGGGATTATATTGAACAATAATAATTTTGATATGGGTAAAATAATGTCTATGCTTTCTAAAATGGATAAAAAAGATTTAGAAGCAGGAATTGCAAAAGCAAACGAAATTTTACAAACTAAAAACAAAAATGAAATTTATAAAAAAAATAATAATAATTAGTAATTACAACATTTTAAAGGAGATTGATAGTTTTGAATAATGAAGATATGTCAGATGTTTTTGAAAAAATAAATAATATTGCAGGTCAAAATAATATTTCACCTGATATGGTAAATAACTTATTTAATATGTTTAACAACTCTGATGCAAATAATTCTACAAACAATAATAATCAAACTCAAAATTCTGATAATGCTTCTTCTAGTGGTATTGATTTTGAAACTATTATGAAAATGAAAACTATTATTGATAAAATGAATGTAAAAGATGATCCACGTTCTAATTTATTACAATCTTTAAAACCTTATTTAAAAGATAGTAGACAATCAAAAGTGGATCAATACATACAATTAATGAATATGAGTAAAGTAATAGAAGTATTCCCTTTTATGGGTGGTGATAAATCCAAATGATAGATAATTTATATAATGCATTACCTTTTGGAAATGATGATAAATGTTTTGAATTTTTTGGTATCAATTTGTATTTTGATGATATTTTGTTAATATGTCTTTTACTCTTTTTATATAATGAAGGAGTAAAAGATCAATTTCTATTTATTTCTCTAATTATGTTATTACTTTCTTAAACATTCATTTTCTATTCCATAATTATTTTATCTTTTTCTATAAAAGCAAATTTATACTCTTGGTCTAACTCTTGTTTTTCTAACTCTTTTACTACATTTGCAATTCTTATTTGTGGACATTCTATTCTATGTGTAGCAATAATTGCTTTTTTGTTCCCTTTAGCACCAGAGTGTGCAAGTCCTCTTAAAACACCTAATACTACTATGTTTTCTCCTGCAATCACTTCTGCTCCTCCATTTACATCTCCTAATATTACAAGACTTCCTTCAAATTCTATTTTTTGTCCAGACCTTAAGCTGCCTTTATAAAATTTAGCTTCTGAAGTATCAACTTCTTTTTCAAAAACTTTTTTTATTCCATGAAGTCCTAATACTTTTGGACTATCAAATGTAACTTTTACATCTATTTCATCTGTAATAATTTTTTTTATTTCCTCTATCTCTCTATTTTTTAATATTTTGCCTGTTACACATATAGGTGTTTTTTCTGTTTTATACAATTTTTTTAATGCTGGTATTTTTTTTAATAAACATTGTACTGTTTCATCATGTGTTGCTTTTTCGCTTATTCTTATTACTATTTCTTCTTTCTTCATACTAATTCCTACTGGATTTCTCATATATTTTTCCTCCTAATTTTGTATTTTCGGACGAGCAATGCTCGCCCCTACATTTTTTCATAGATTAATTTAGTTGCTCTGTATATGGAATTGCAGTTACATTTTCATTTGCTTCTTCTTTTAATCTAAAATGTTGTTCTATTATTTCTTTTGCAACTTCTGCTGTATAATATCCATGTGAGCCATCTTCTACCATTACTACTATTGCAATTTCTGGATTTTCATATGGTGCAAATCCTGCAAACCAAGCATTTACTTTACCTCCCGCTTCTGCAGAACCAGTTTTTCCACCAACCTCTATGCCAAAATTTTTAAACACAGAATATGCAGTTCCTCCTGTTTCTGTTGTAACAGATTTCATTCCTTCTAACACAACATCTATATTTTCTTTGTTTATTTTTAATGTTTCTTTATTTATTTCAGTAATATTTAATTTGTTATTAATATATTCTTGAATATTCATTTTGTCTTGTTCGCTTTTATCTGAACTCATTATATCTTTTAATATACTAATATCTATACTTTTTCCTTCATTTGTAATCATTGCTATATATCTTGCTATTTGTAGTGGAGTAAAATTATTTTCTGCTTGTCCAATTACTGCTGATAATGAATTTCCATAATACCAAGTTTGCCCTAATTTTTCATATAAAGTTTTTCCTGCTAATGTTCCAGAAACTTCTCCTGGTAATTCTATATTTGTTTTTTGTCCTAATCCAAAGTAATTAGCATATTTTTCTAAATTATCTATTCCCATTCTTGTTACTACTTCGTAAAAGAAATAGTTGCAAGAATTTTTAATAGCACCCGAAACATTTAATGCTCCATGTCCCGTTCCATAACTAGAATAGTACCAACATCTTGGGTTATGCCCTTTAGGATATATACCTGTATCATAAATTGTTTCTGCTCGTGTTATTGCTCCTGTTTCTAATCCTGCTATTGCTGAAACCATTTTAAATATTGAGCCTGGCGCATAAGCACTTTGAATACATCTATTTATTAATGCACCTTTACCTTTTTGAGTATACTCGTTCCATTTTTCTGTACTTATTCCCTTTATAAATAATTCTGGTTCAAAATCTGGATAACTCACCAATGCTAATACTTCTCCAGTTTTAACATCTAATACTACAACTGCCCCTGTTTGCACATTTCTTACTTCTCCAAAACCACCATTTCTTATTTTTTCTATATTGTTTTTTAATGCATTTTCTGCAACATACTGAAGGTTTGCATCTATAGTAAGTACAATGTCACTTCCTTGAACTGCTTCTTCGGTAATATATTCTGCTGTTGTTGTTCCATCAATTGACATATCTGTTTGCTTTTTACCGTTTTTTCCTCTTAAATACCCCTCAAAAACGTATTCTATTCCTGCTTTTCCTATATAGTCATTCATTAAATACCCAGAATTGTTTTTATATTCCTCTTCATTTATTGGACCAACATATCCTATTATATGAGAAGCCAAACTTCCTCTTGAATATGTTCTAATCGGAGCAGTTTTTATTGCTATGCCAGGAAAAATTAAATTTTGCTCCTCAAAAATAGCTACACTTGCTAAACTTATATTGTTTGATATAGTGTATGCGCTCATGCTGTTATAGCCTTCTTTTTCTATTCCATACCTTATTGATATTATTTTTCTTATTTCTTCTAAATTATCATTTTGTATTTGATATTTTTCTTTATATTCTTGTAACACTTGTTCTGCAGTTATTTCTTCTGACAATTCATTATTTTTTAACCAATTACTTAGCTTTTCTTCATCTATAGTAAATTCTATTGGATTTAACTTTATAGGAAAATTATCTTTATATGTATCCCCATTTGCTTCTAATACTTGTATTACTTTTAATAATGTATTATTTAATGTGTTTATATCTATTTTACTTTTATATATTTCTAAACTATAGTTAGTAATAGTTCCTGCTAATACATTCCCATTTCTATCTAAAATATCTCCTCTAGCTGCTAGTATTGTAGTTTCTCTTGTTAGCCTAGAACTTGATTTTTGCAAATATTCTTCTCCATGTACTATTTGAAGGTTGAAAAGCTGAATTAATAACACTATGCCTATAATATAAATAAATATTATTAATATATTATATCTTACATTCTTTTTGTCCATTATTTGCTTTTCCTCCTTAATAATATTTTGTTAATACATTTTTTTCTGTAAACACCTTCTCTAATATGTTTCCTGTTTTTTCTATTAATGGATACATTATTATTATTAACATTGAATTATATATTGTTTCTATTACTACTATTTTTATAAATGGAAGTATTTCTATTAATCCCTTAAATATTATTATTTGTATTAAATATGATATTATCTCACATATTAAAGTTGCTCCTGCTGTCATTAGCATTATTGTCATTCTACTATCTTTTGAAAAGTTTTTTGTAAGTATTCCCCCGAAGTAATCCTGATATTGCTAAAATAGTAGCATTTATTCCAATAGCATTTCCAATAAAAAAATCTAATAATAATCCTAAAATTATTCCTATTGACATACCATATATTTTTCCTATAAATATTCCTATAAATAAAGAAAAAATGATAAAAAGATTTGGCTTTACACCCGCTATGTTAAACCAAGTAAAAAAATTTGCTTGTAAAAAATATATAATAATAAATGTTAAAAATATAACTATTATAGATAATATTTTTTTCATAACTCTCCCCTTATATTCCAATTAAGCCTAACACTATTGCAGATAATACACCTATTGTATATAAACCTATTATTATTTTTATATTTTGTTTATAATTATGATTTGTTTTAAATAACACAAGAAGCCCTACTCCTGCATTTACTAATAGTCCACCTATCATTACTGCTAAATTTAATACTCCTGATAAATAAAACTGTGTTAATATAACTGATGACGCACAATTTGGTATTAATCCAATTAAACCTGCTATTACCGCTCCTAATATTAGCTTGTTCGATATTAAACCTTCTAATACATTTTCTCCTATAAATTCTATTGCACTATTTAATAATAAAGATATTATAAATATAAAAACAAATATATTAATAGTATGCTTTATGGCTGACTTCCAAATACCTTGTTCACAATGGCAATGATCGTGTTCACATATGTTTTCTATATTTTGAATTTGTTGTTCTTTTTTACTAGTTTTCATTAATAATAAATCTATTAAAAATCCAGCAATTATTCCTATTATAATTTTAATTGCCAATATTTTAATAATTAGTGAACCTGACACTCCTTCTGATAACATTATTGGAAGCATTTCGTCTGATGTTGATAAATATACTGCAAATAAAGTTCCGTAAAGTTATTACTCTACCTGCATATAAATTTGTTGCTGTAACTGAAAATCCACATTGAGGAAATGCACCCAATATACTACCTATTAATGGTCCAAAGCGTCCAGATTTTTTAATTGTTTCTTTTGTTTTATTTGTTGTTTTATGTTCTATATATTCCATTATTATATATGCTATCAATAAAAAAGGTAATAATTTTATTGAATCCATTATAGTTTCTTCTAATATACCTAAAATTTTTTCCATCACATTTCGTTGAGCAAACTCTTTCTCAACTTCCTCTCTTTCTTATACATTTCACATTATTTCTATAACTTTTAGTTTCAATTTTAATATTATAACATTAAATATTTATTTATTCAACTTTTTCTTACTGTTTCTTGACTATGAGCAAAATTTAATGTATTATTATAAGTATACTTATACTAAAAAATAAAGGCGGAGATAAAATATGTTATGTTCAAATTGCCATAAAAATATGGCTGTAATTTTTACTAAAAAAATTGATGGAGACAAAAGCTCTATGGAGGGACTTTGTTATAATTGCGCTAAAGAAAAAGGAATTAATCCTTTAGAAGTTTTAGCTAAACAAGCTAACCTTTCAGAAGAAGAATTGACCGATATATCAAGTCAATTTGAAAATCTATTTGGTGATTTATCAGAAAATATTGATATAAATGAATTAAGTGAAGAAAATATGCAAAATGGAGAAGGTGGTATGCCTTTAGGTTCTATATTTTCAAATATATTTGGTAATAAATCTGCAGAATTAAATAAAGAGGAACCTACTTCAAATAATAAAAAAAAGGTTAAAACAGAAAAAAAACCAAAAGAAAAAAAGAAAAGTTTTTTAGATATATATGGTACCAATTTAACAAATAAGGCTAGAAAGAATGAGCTTGATGTTGTTATTGGTCGTAACAAAGAAATTGAAAGAGTTATTCAAATATTAAATAGACGTTCTAAAAATAACCCTTGTTTAATTGGAGAGCCTGGCGTACGGAAAAACTGCAATTGCTCAAGGTTTAGCTATAAAAATTGCAGAGCAAAAAGTTCCTGCAAAACTTTTAAATAAAGAAGTATATTTATTAGATATGACTGCAGTAATTGCTGGTACTCAATTTAGAGGTCAGTTTGAAGGTAGAATGAAAACTTTAATTGATGAATGCAAACAATCAGGCAATATCATCTTAGTAATTGATGAAATTCATAATATAATTGGTGCTGGCGATGCTGAACATTCAATGAATGCTGCAAACATTTTAAAACCTTCTCTTTCTAATGGAGAAATTCAATTAATTGGAACTACAACATTAAAAGAATACAAAAAATATATAGAAAAAGATAGTGCTTTAGAAAGAAGATTTCAACCAGTAGTTATTGAAGAGCCTAATATTTATGACACTATAGAAATTTTAAAAGGAATAAAAAAATATTATGAAGATTTTCATAAAGTTATAATTTCTAATGATGTAATTGTTCAAGCTGTAAAAATGTCTGAAAAATATATTCATGACAGATTCTTACCAGATAAAGCAATAGATATATTAGATGAAGCTTGTTCTAGAATTAACTTAAACAATAAAGAATTATATGAATTAGAAGTATTAAAAAATAGATTAGCTAAAATTCAAGAAGAAAAAGAAGAAGCAGTAGAATCAGATTCCATTGAAGATTACCAAAAAGCTGCTGATTTAAAAACAGAGGAATGTACCGTTTTAGAAAAAATTGAAAAATTAAACAAAAAATTACAATTAACTTGTTTAACTGTAAATGATATAGCTGAAGTAATTGAACATTCTACAAAAATACCTGTTAAAAAAATTACTGAAGCTGAAACAGTAAAACTTTTAAACCTTGAAAATAATCTTCATAATCGTATTATAGGTCAAAATATTGCTGTTGAAGCAGTGGCACGTGCTATTAGAAGAAACAGAGCTGGACTTCAAAGTTCAAAAAGACCACCTTCATTTATATTTGTTGGTCCCACAGGTGTTGGAAAAACTGAACTTGCTAAAACTTTAGCTTATGAAATGTTTGGAAGTGAAAATTCTTTAATTAGAATAGACATGTCTGAATATATGGAAAGTCATTCAACAGCTAAATTAATTGGCTCACCTCCTGGTTATGTAGGTTATGATGAAGCAGGTCAATTAACAGAAAAAGTTAGAAGAAAACCTTATTCAATTATTTTGTTAGATGAAATAGAAAAAGCTCATCCAGATGTTTTTAATATTTTACTTCAAATATTAGATGATGGAAAACTAACAGATAGTCAAGGAAATAGCATAAGTTTTGAAAACACTGTAATTATTATGACATCAAATGCAGGTTCTAATTTGAATAACAATTCTATCGGTTTCGGCAAACAAACCTTTGATAAAAATAAAATTGAATTAGCCCTAAAAGAAGTATTTAGGCCAGAGTTTTTAAATAGAGTAGACGAAATTGTAATATTTGATAGTCTTACAAAAGAGCAATTATTACAAATTATTGATTTATTATTAATTGCTACATCAAAAGCTTTGCAAAATAAAGATATAAAATTAGAAGTTTCTTTATCTGCCAAAAATTATATATTAGAAAAAGGAACAGATTTAAAATATGGTGCAAGACCACTAAGGAGAGCTATTCAAAGATATATCGAAGATCCAATTTCAGATATGATATTAAAATCTGAAGTACTTGCTTTTCAATTAATTAAAATTGATACAAATGGAGAAAACCTTATTTTTAATGTTCAATAAATATTTATGGAGGAAATATGTTTAAACACGTACCAAATATATTAACTATAGTCAGATTTTTATTAATACCAATAATCATTATTTTTGCAATTCAAGATAAATATATTGAAACAATTATTGTACTTACTATTTCTGGATTCACAGATATACTAGATGGCTACATTGCAAGACGTTTTAATTTTATTTCTGATTTTGGAAAACTTATGGATCCTTTAGCAGACAAAGCCACCCAAATAACAATTTTAGGTGTGCTTTCTATTCAAAAAATAATACCTTTATGGATAATAATAATAGTTTTAGTTAAAGAATTTTTAATGGTTTCTGGTGCCTCTTTTCTTTATGGAAAAGAATTAGTAGTATCTAGTAAATGGTATGGAAAACTTGCAACTGTATTGTTTTATGTTGCAATAGTATGCTCATTATTTATATTATATTGGAATACTTCGTTGCTAAAATACAACTTACCTGCAATACCAAGTTTTGATACATATATATATTATTTAGCTATAATTTCAACTGTATTTTCTTTATTAATGTATATAAAAGCCTTTTGTATACATGGATATTTAAAGAAAACAGAGCAAAGTAAATAAACTTTTGCTCTGCTTTTTATTATATAGGAAAAATGGTCTTTTATCTTGACCCCATATAAGATTTTTCCATATATAACAAGGTTAGGCTACCTTAGTTAGCCCAAGTAATTAGCAAAATGCCTTTTTTATTCAAAATCTTCTATGGTTTTATTTAATTCCTTTTTTGTGTAAATTGTAATTCCCTTTTGTATTTTTTGTAAATCTTCTATTGCAAGATATTGTGTTGAAATATCTGTAATTTCTAAAAACTTTTCTTTGTTATTTTCGTCTAACTCATATATTGCTATATATCCTTCTTTTTCTTTTAATAAATAATGCTCTTTGCAAAAATCATCTACTTCTTTATATAACACAATTTCTGTAGGCGTAAATTTTTGTATTTCCCATTCACTAAATTTTGTCTTTAATTCTTCCTCTGTCATATTTATTTCTGTTTCTTTTATATCTTCTCTTTTCTCTAACATATGCTCACATTTGCTATAATATATTTTTAATATTAAAGTACAGTTTGGAGAAATTTTTTCTTCTTGACTATTTGTTTTTACTAAATCTAATAAGCCATTATCATTTAATTGTGCTATTTGAGTACATTCATCCTCTATTTCTTTTGCAATTTCTTGTGCTGGTTTATTTGTATTAATTTGATTTATTTTATATAAATATATTCCAGTTAAAAATCCTAATATTACTCCAATTATTATTATAGTAATAATTGTATATTTTCTCATTTTTATCACCATTTATATTTTTTACAAAATTCAGGCAAAATATACAACTTATTTCTAATTTTTATTTATACCATTTCTATTGATTTATATAATAATTTTCACTCCCTTTTAAGTTAATATTTATTGTTATTATAACTTATATCTATTTTATAACAAATTTCATCAATTTTAAAACCTTTTTCTTTTATTTCTCCTTTTACTCCGTTTTTAGTATTTCTTTCATATACAATAGTATATTCAATTTTTTGTCTATTATCATTAAACCAATTTACAATTTGTTCAACTGCTAAAGGTTTATAATATATTTGCCAAAAGTTACTACCTTTACTTATATCTGTAACTATTGCAATATACTCATCTTCATAATAATGTTTATATGATATTTTATATCCCAATTGCCTTGCTATTGCTCCTACTAAATTGGAATGTGGTAATTTCCTTTCTGAATATATTTTTAATTGTTCTGCAATATCAGATGCTAGGCAATATTCTTTTTTTATTGTTACATCTATTTTTGATTGTATTTCTTCTATTTTTTTAGCATTATTCTCTGATAATGATTTTATATTTTTAATTTCTTTTTCGTTTGCTTCAATTTGGTCTATTGCTAATCTCATAAAATCAAATATATTACTTGGACTTTCTATAATTGTTCTATATCTTTTTTCTACTTCTATAAAATATCTTCTTATTTTTCTTCCTATTTCATTATTTTCAACTATTGCTAATTCTTTTGCCATGTCTATTGTTAAATAATAATCATGTTTAATAACATTTTGACGTTCGCCAATTTTGGCGATCGTTAAAATATAATCTACATTTTCAATAAAATAATATTTTTTTATTCTATCTTTTATCCAATTTGTAAAATCTCTTCCTACTTTCATAGTACTATGTAATTCCCTTGCATTTACTAATTGTTCTTTATTTTCATTTTCATAAATTGGTATTATTTCATTTTCTATCATTTTATAATCCATGTTTAAAGTCTCCTTTCTTATTTTTTGTTTTAAGGTCAATTTAGCATCTTATTAATCCAAATCCTTCCTTCTCTATTAACTCGTATCATAATTTCTCCATGTAAATCAGTTCTAAATATTTTACAACCGCAATTGATTTAATTTTTCTATTGTTTTATTACTTGGATGTCCAAATTTATTATTAACTCCTGCTCCTATTAATGCTATTTTGGGGTTTACCTGCTGTAAAAATTCTTCTTTAGATGAATTTTTTGAACCATGATGTGCAATTTTTATTATTGTACTATTTAATATATTTGTCTTTAAATATTTATTTAATATATCTTTTTCAGATTGTTCTATATCACCGTGTAAATAAAATACTAAAACTATTATATGATAATTTTGCAACTATCGAATTATTATTTAAATCTTCATATTGCAATTCATTACATGGATATAATATTTTTATTTTTATATTTTTATCTAGTTTAAAATTATCGCCTTGTTTTACTTTAATAACATTTATTTTTTTGTTATTTATAATTTTGGCAATATTGATATACTCCTCACTAAAATATGCCTGTTTTGAAATTATAATATTTTTAGTATTTAAATTTTCAATTATTTTTATTAATCCATTGCAATGGTCACTATCAAAATGTGAAATTAACATATAATCTATTGTTTTTATTTTTCTATTTAATAAATAATCTAATAAAATATTAGAATTTTCTTCTCCTCCATCAATTAATATTGTTTTGTTTGTAGGTGTAATAATTAAAGTACTATCTCCTTGTCCTACATCAATAAAATATATTCTCAAATCTTTAGGTATTAGCTTGTAAAGATAGCAAAACATATTAAATACAATTATAATAATAAAAATAATATTTAATATTTTTATTATATTTTTTAAATTTATCAATTTTAATATTTTTCTTTTAAATAATCTTAAATTTTTATTATATTTGTAAATTGTACATATATAATTTAATACTAAAATCAAACAATACATTAAAATTATTGATAAAACATATGGAGTTTTTATTATGATATTACTAAATGGAATTTTAGAAGTAAAATGAGAAATTGATATTAATATTTCTAAATTTAAATTTAATACTATTGCTAACATTTTTGCTATATTATATAAAATAAAAGATATAAAAATTGTTATAAACCCTAAAATCATAGTTATTCCTAAAAATGGAGTTGCAAGCATATTTGAAATAAAAAATGTAAATGAAATAGAATTAAATTTAAGTGCCATAATTGGCATTATCATAATTTGTGCAGAAAATGTAATTGAAAGTAAATCTGCAATTTTTTCTTTAATATGAATTTTACAAAATAAATATTTTATATTTTTATTAAATAATATAATCCCTATTGTTCCTAAATATGATAATTGAAGTCCTATATTATTAATTAAAAAGGGATTTATTATTAATGTTATTAATAATGCAAGTGATATGCTTGTTGGAAAATCTGGCTTACAGTAAAAAATTTTAGCACCTAAAATTAAAATTCCCATTAAACATGCTCTTATAACAGATGGTGCAAAATTAGTTATAAACATAAATAAAATTAATATTAAAATTGTAATTATATATGCTTTTTTCTTTGAAGTTTTACTCAACACATAACTTATTCCTAATACAATATATGAAGTATGTGCTCCAGATACAGAAAGCATATGTGATAAATTACTTAATTCAAAATCCTGTATTATTTCTTCTTGTATTTGAGATTTATCTCCTAATAATATTCCTATCAATAAACTACTTGTTTTATTAGGTAACATAATTTGTGCTTTTTTAATTATAGAATTTCTTATATCATTTGATATCATTAATAATTTATTAATTTTTCTTTTGTCTAAAATTTCAACTTTACTAGTTTTTATTGTCCCATATATTTTTTGTGTTTTTAAATATTCTCTATAATCAAATCCTTTATAATTTCTTTGTTGAAGTGGTATAACATATTCCCCTTCAACATTTATTAAATCACCATATTGTAAAACATTATTTTCTTCTTTTTTTATACTTAAAATAAATTTTTTATTTTTATAATTATTAGTTTTCATTTTTATTATATATGTATAATTATATTCTTTTTCCACTAAATCTTGTACAACTACAGCCTGTCCGCTTATTAGTTTTGGACTATTATTATAAAATTTATTATACTCTAAATTTAAATATAATAAATATGTATTTGATAATATTGCAAAAAAACAAAAAATTATTATTGAATTTAATTTTAATAATATTTTTAAATATTTTATTAATACAAATTTATCAAAAATACTTTTATTAAATTTATAAATTAAATAAATAATATATAATACAACAAAAACAAAAGCTATACTTTGTTTAAAGTATAGCCCATAAATAATACCTATTAAATATGCTATTGTAATTATTACAATTGGTCTTTTTATATTTAACCTCCTGTTAATTTACTATTCTTCTTGCCTGATAATAATATGTGTTATAATATCCACTATTTATTGTATCAGTTACAACACCTCTCCTAGAATTAGCGGCATGTATAAAACTTCCTCCCCCTATGTAAATTCCAACATGACCTATGCTTCCATTTCCACCATTATTAAAAAGTAATAAATCCCCTGCTTGTAAATTCTCTTTAGATACTTCTGTTCCTGATTGAGATTGAACAGAACACAAACGACTAAGTGAATATCCACATGAATTATATACAAAATATGTAAAACCTGTGCAGTCAAACCCACTATTAGGAGTAGTCCCACCTGATACATAATTATATCCTAAATATTTTTTTGCAAATGTCACAACATTTTCTCCTGTAGTAGATGTAGTAACTGGTGCACTATTTTGTGTAGTTTGTTCTGAACTTTTTGCTACAGCACTTATTTGTGTTTCTTCTGTTCTGTCTGTTGAACTTCTACTTGTAACTTCAACTGCTTTATCAGATATTAATGATTTTGAAATATATCCTGTATAATCTTTATATTTTATTTTATAAAAATCTCCTTCTTCACCAACTACTGATACTTCTGTATTTCTAGTTAAAGTTGTAATAACATTTGCAGAAGCACTTGCAGTTTCCCTTACATTTGCGGATGTAGTTACATTTACATATCCTTTTCTTTTTTCAAAAGTTGTATCATTGCTTTGTGTATCTTCTTGATTTTTATTTTCTGGTACTGTGTTTTGCTCTGGGGTAGTTGGGCTACTAGTTTCATTATCTATAAAATAATTTCTTACCCATCCATTTGTATTTTCATAAGTAATATTTGACCAATTATTTAAAACATAATTTATTGTTATTGTTTTTGACTGTTCTACATTTTGAATCACCTTTGAAGTAACTGATGGAATTATATATATTTTTAAATTAGATTTTACTGTTTTAGTTTGCGGATAAGCTTGCACCTCTGTATTAGTATTTTCTTGCTCATTACTACTTGTTATTCCCTCAGTAGGAGCTTCTGGTTGGTTTGAAGTTGCAACTGTTTGCTCTAGTTCCTGTTTTTCTACAGTTACATATTCAGCAAAAACATATCCCTCATAATTACCATATTTTACTTTATACCATTCATCACTTTTTTCTATTACCTCTACACTTGCTTTATCACTAATTGTTGTTATTACTTCTCCACCTTTTGAAGCTTCTTTTCTTAAGATTAAACCATTTGGTGCATTTATTTTCCCTGTGCTAGCAAACGAAGTAGTCCCTAGTAAAACTAATATTATTAATAATAAAATTGAAACTAATTTTAATTTATTCATATATGACCCTTTCATTTATGTTTTACTTGGTCATTATATATTTAATAGTAGAGTTTGTCAAGATATTATTCTAACTGTTTATTGTGTGTTATGTCTACCTTGTCAAATTTTGGGATATTGTATAATATCTCTAATCATTGCCATAAAATGCTTCTCCCCCCTATCCGCCGTGTGACTTAGAGGCCACACGGCGGGCTTTTTTACTCTGCATTTATTCTTCAGTCAATACCAAATAACTTAACCCAGTTGTAGTATCAGTACTACTCCCTACGGAATATTCCACATCAGAACCGAAGAGAAACTACTGGGCGAACCCCAATATTGTAGTTGTTGTAGCCTCTCACAACGCCGTCATAACTCACATAGTACAAGTGGCTAGCGTTACTTCTAGCCGGAGAGCCCAACCAGTACAAGCCTGAACTACTGTACTCGTAGCTTTCTAATCCTGGTATGGTTTCTAATTGGTCTAATCTGAATAGTCCATCGGCTGGCTCTGTCGCGATTGTTCCATACGAATTTATGTCTGGTGCTTCTGCTTGTCCTCTTTCTTTGTTTATTTCTGGCACTGTTAACATTCTTACTTTATCTGCGTTTCCTGTTAAGAATAAATTTCCTCCATTT
>JAUNSM010000079.1 GCA_030539215.1 Clostridia bacterium | reverse complement strand
GAGGAGCAGGAAATAACGCTATAAACAGAATGATTGATGCAGGAATTAAAGGTGTAGACTTTATAGCAGTAAACACAGATAGACAAGCTTTACAGTTATCAAAAGCAAGTGCAAAAATACAAATTGGAGAAAAATTAACAAGAGGTTTAGGAGCAGGTGCTAATCCAGATATTGGTTCTCAAGCAGCAGAAGAAAGCAAAGCAGAAATTGCAGAAGTTTTAAGAGGAGCAGATATGGTGTTCGTAACAGCCGGAATGGGTGGAGGAACAGGAACAGGAGCAGCTCCAATAGTTGCAGCAGCAGCAAGAGAATTAGGAATTTTAACAATAGGGGTTGTAACAAAACCGTTTACATTTGAAGGAAAGAAAAGACTTACTCAAGCAGAAAGAGGAATTTCAAGCTTAAAAGATAGAGTAGATACTTTAGTAGTAATTCCAAACGATAAATTACTACAAATTATTGATAGAAGAACTTCAATAGTTGAAGCATTTAAAATGGCAGATGATGTATTAAGACAAGGTGTTCAAGGTATATCAGATTTAATTTCAGTTCCAGGATTAATTAATTTAGACTTTGCAGATGTAAAAACTGTAATGTTAAATACAGGTATGGCACATATGGGAATTGGTAGAGCAAGTGGAGAAAACAGAGCAGAAGATGCTGCAAAGCAAGCAATTCAAAGTCCATTACTAGAAACATCAATTGAAGGAGCGAGAGGAGTTATTATTAATATAACAGGTGGAAATGAATTAGGATTACAAGAGGCAAATACAGCAGCAGAACTTATTCAAAGAAGCGTAGATCCAGAGGCTAATATTATATTTGGTGTGGTTACAGATGAGACATTAGGTGATGAAATAACAATTACAGTTATTGCAACAGGATTTGAAAAGGAACCAGCAATATCTAGTATAGGGGTGGAAAACTTAATAACAAATACTTGGAATAAAAAAATAAATTCTATACCAACACCTGCAGAAAATAAAGAATCACAAGGAGATTTAGACATTCCATCTTTTTTAAGAAAAAAAGGAAATAAATAATAAAAAAAGTTTATTAAATAATAATGAAAAAGAAATAATCTATATTTGTAGATTATTTCTTTTTTTCGTGTTCAAGATATGACACATTATTCAGATAAATTATTGTAAAATAGTTGTTACTAACTGTATAAAGAAGGTGGACTAGTGACAACAATATATATTGATATTATTTTCCTTGAAAATTTATTTATGAATTATATCATATTATTTGCAACAGGGATTATAGTTAAAACACAACTTAGAGTAATTAGAACAATTATATCTAGTACTATTGGAGCTACATATGCAGTTGTTGTCTATATGTCACTATTAAAGATGTATTCAAATATATTTCTAAAAATAATGTTATCTATTTCAATGGTGTATATTGCTTTCAATAGTAAAAATATAAAAGTATTTCTTAAGCAAGTAACAATATTTTATTTAACATCATTTACTTTTGGGGGAGTTGCTTTTGCACTTTTATATTTTATAAGTCCACAAAACATATTAATGGAGAGAGGAGTGCTAATAGGGACATATCCAATAAAAATAGTTTTAGCAGGAGGAATAATAGGATTTATAATAATAACTAGCTCATTTAAAAATATAAAAGGTAAATTAACTAAAAAGGATATGTTTTGTTCTATGAAAATAAATATAAATAACAAAGATATATATGTTAAAGCAATTATAGACACAGGAAATTTTTTGAAAGATCCAATAACAAAATTACCTGTAGTTGTTATTCAAAAAGAAGTGTTAGTGAATGTAATTCCTAATTACATTTTAGATAATTTAGATAGAATTATAAATGGAGATAATATTAATTTAGGTGAATATATATCAAAAATAAGAATAATACCATTTAGCTCATTAGGAAAAGAAAATGGAATACTGTTAGGAGTAAAAGTAGATGAAATTTTAATAGAAAGAGAAGATAAAATAATTAATATAGATACTGCAATAATAGGAATATATAATGGTATTTTAAACAGAAGCGGAAAATATGAATCATTAATAGGTTTAGAATTATTAGAAGGTGGAGGTATAAAAGATGAATATATTAAAAATATTAAAGTTTAAAATAAATACAATATATGTTAAGTATTTAAATAATAAAGAAGATTTGGAATTTTCAATATATTATATAGGAGGAAGTCAAACATTGCCTCCTCCGTTAAGTGAAGAGGAAGAGCAAAGGCTTTTAAATAAATTAATAGATAATAATATTGTAGCAAAGCAAACTTTAGTTGAGAGAAATTTAAGATTAGTTGTATATATTGCAAAGAAATTTGAAAACACTGGAGTTGGAATAGAAGATTTAATATCTATTGGAACAATAGGATTAATGAAGGCAATTAATACTTTTAATATTGAAAAAAAAATTAAATTGGCAACATATGCGTCAAGATGTATAGAAAATGAGATATTAATGTATTTAAGAAGAAGTAATAAAATTAAAGGGGAAATATCTATTGATGAACCATTAAATCAAGATGGAGATGGTAATGAATTATTATTATCAGATATACTGGGTACTGAACCAGATGTGACTTCAAGAAGATTAGAAGAAGAGGTAGATAAAGTTTTACTAAAAGCATCAATAGAAAAATTAAATAGCAGAGAAAAAAATATTATGGAATTAAGATTTGGGTTTATTAATGGAACAGAAAAGACACAAAAAGAAGTTGCTGATATGCTCGGGATTTCACAAAGTTATATATCAAGATTAGAGAAAAAAATTATGAGTAAAATGAGAAAAGATATATTAAGTAAAACGGGATAGAATTTTTTAATTTAAAAAATTTATATTATTAAAGTCTTAAAATTTTGTTAATTGACATTTATATTTCAAAATGCTAAACTATAAACAGTTGATAATATAAGGATGTAGTTATATGAATAATAAAAAACGAATAAAAAATATTAGAATAATATTAACAATTTTTATAGTTATAATATTTGCAATTTTAGTTTGGAAATTAATACCATTTATTAGTGATTTGTCTACAACAGAAGGGCAAATTTTATTTAAAGAAAAAATAGAAAGTTTAGGATTTAAAGGAATATTGATACTGCTAGCACTTCAAATATTACAAATATTATTAGTTGTTTTTCCGGGAGAACCTTTTGAAGTTTTGGCTGGTATGTGTTATGGAACATGGGGAGGATGCATTTTTATAACAGCATCTGTATTTATTACTACTACAGTAATTGTTTTTACAGTTAGAAAATTAGGTAAGAAATATTTGTATAATTTTTTTCAAAAAGAAAGAGTAGATAAAATAATGAGAAGTAAAGCATTAAAAAATCCTAGAAATCTTGAAATAATTTTATGTTTATTATTCTTTCTTCCAGGAACTCCAAAAGATTTATTTACATATATAGGAGGATTGCTTCCTATAAAACCATTAAGGTTTATTATAATTTCGACATTTGTAAGATTTCCATCTGTAATTACTTCAACTATGGTTGGTTCAAATATATCAAATGGAAATTGGAGAATAAGTGTATTAATTTATGCAATTACATTTGTTATTGCAACAATAATTATATATTTAGTTAATTTAAAAGATAAAAATAAAGAAATTATAAATATAATAAAATAAGTAAATTCAACTCTTTTTTAAACATATTGGTTGTAATAAATTTACATTTGATTTATGTGTAATTTCTAATAAAGTATAATTTATTTGTTCTTTAAATTTCATAAATTCTACATAATCAGTTAAATTTGTGTAAAAATCAATAGATAAATTTATTCCATCTGAAGATATTGTGTCGAAAAATATTTTTATACTGTCTTTAATAATATTTGGATAATTGGTTAATGAAAATTTAAATTTTTCTATTAAATCTGATATTTTTTCTAATGGAGTATCAATTTCTAAAGTAAGTAGCAAATAGAATCTTCTTTTTTCTCTTTTTGTAGAGTTTATTATATTAGTAGAAGTAAGTATACTATTTGGCAAAACTATTATTTGATTTTCTGTATCCCTGATTCTTGTTGTTCTAAAAGTAATATCTTCAACTGTTCCTTCAAAACTATTTACTAAAATATAGTCACCAATTTCAAAAGGTTTATCAGATATTATAGAAATACCAGCCAAAAAACTTTTTGCAACATCTTGAGCGGCAAGTGCAATTACAACACTACTAATTCCAAGACCTGTTGCTAACCCTCCTAAATTATATCCTAATTCACTAATTAAAATAAATCCTGAAATAATAAATATTAAAGCTTTTGCAATTTTGCTAAAGAAATTGATTGTAGTGTCGTTTTGATTGAAGTGAAATTTTTGTCCAAGTTTAGAAAATGTTGCTGATGTTGGATTAAATAAATCAGCAAATCCTTTAGTTACAAGCAATATAATGCAAATCCTAAATAATTTAGTAATTATAGCGAAAACATTTTCTGGTAGTTTTAAAGACATAAAGCCAATATAAAAACCAAGTACTACAAAAAACGAATTTAAAGGTTTATAAAAACAATTTTTTTTAATTAGTTTTTTATCTTTTACTTTAAAATTAAAAATTTTTACTAATACATATGCAAAAAATGAGCTAAAAATCTTAAAAAATACTATTATTATTAATCCTATTTCTATATCTAGTATGTTTTCAAAAGTAAGACTAGTAAAAAAATTTAATATTCCACTTATAAATTTCATATATTAACCTCCATTTAAGTTGTCTTTTTTTGCTTGCAGACGAGCAGTGATAATTCCTATCAATTACTTTATAAATTAATACACTACCTAAATTATAATCTAATATAAATACTATCATATTTAAAAATAATATTCAACAAGTTAATACAAATGAAATTAGTAATAAAAAATTAAAAAGGGTTAAATTTTACAAATGGTAAAATTAAATAATACACCCTTAAGATAAAAAGTGACACA
>JAUNSM010000015.1 GCA_030539215.1 Clostridia bacterium | reverse complement strand
TACATTGTAAAAATTTTTTATAAAAGTGTATCATTTAATATTGCAATTTATATTTATATTGAAAAATCAATATTTTTCTTGACATTTATAAAAAAGAATGGTATTATTTTGTTTGGATGAGTATGTCCAAAAGTAGATTGTCAAGTAGATAGTCTTTTTTTATTGCATAAAAGCATCAAAATCAAATTAAAATTTGAATTTTGGTGCTTTTTTCATGCTCATTTGAAAGGAGGTGAGTACAATGAAGAAAAAAGGATACTACATATTTAGAAGCAGTATAAGGAATCCTAAGACTGGAAAAATTATTTATGCAGCTCAGTATGGAAAAAAAGCTTTTAAAATATGGATAAGCAAATAATGAGACAGTATTAAAGTTATAATACTGTTTTTTTATTTGTATTTTTAAAACTTTGCTCGTTTTTATATAGTTCATGTCTGTTTAGTAGTGAGGGGGCAAGAATCTCCTTATAGAGATATTAATCTAATCTAAAAAGATGGGAGGGTAGTCGTTTTAAAAGTAAAAATTAATTGAAAGGTAGGTGAGTATATGGAACAAGAGAAAATACGAAAAACAACTTTAACAATGAAGGAGACAGCAGAGTATTTGGGAGTGTCTTATTGGTTAGTAAATCGACTAGTAAGAATAAAACAATTACCGAGTGTAAGAGTTGGTGGGAAAATACTATTTAGAAGAGAAGCACTAGATAGATATTTAATTGAACAAGAAGAAGCTTCAACAACAAAAGATGAAAGATAGGAGTGAGTAAAATGGAACTTTGGGATATTTCAGAAAAAATAAATTGTGTGGGAGAGATGAAATATCTAAAAGAACCAAATGCTAATAGGGATAGCAAAATAATAAATGCTATCCCTAAAATTTAAAGAGGGGATAAAATGAGATTCTATAAAGTATATAAATCCTTATTTGAAGAAGAAAAGTATAAAGAAATAAGTTTAACATCAAAGTTTTCATATTGTGTGTATTTAGATAGGATAAGACAAAATATAGATGTAAAAGTAGATAAAGAAGGAAAGAAATATTTAGAAAATCCAAGAGACTATCTAATGGAAAAATTAAATATATCTATAAATACAGTTACAAAAATTCATAAAGAATTAAAGTCAGTAGGACTAATTTCTGATTTATGGGAAGATGTAGGAAAACCTAAAATTATATATGTCAAAGATTGTGAAAGTTATGAGCCAAAAGTAATTCACAAAGTTTGTGAAAGCCCAAAAGTTATAGAAAATGAAATAAAACAGATAGAAAAAACAGAAGTAAAAGAAGCTTCAAAGGAAGAAATTAAAGAAGTAAAAAAAGAAATAGAATATATAAAAGAATTTAAAGATAAAGATGTTGAAGATGCAAAGATACAATTAGAAAGATATAAAGTAGGATTGGTAGATTTACAAGCAACAGCAATAATTAAAAGGATAAGTTTTAACTGGCTTACTGAAAATGAAACCAAAGTAGCAAAATATGTAATAAGATTACTAGTTAAGATATACAAGCAAAAAGACCTTGTTGAATTTGTAGAACAACTTGATACAAATACATTAATTAGAGCAATAACAAAATGTAAAAGAACTCCAAAAACAGATAAATTTTTAATAGATATATTAGTTTCTTTTTTAGAAGTTATGCTACAAAATAAATATAGCGGAACATATTGATACTCTTAAGTTTCACAAAAATTGTGAAAGGAATAATATATAAAATATTTGCATGTCTGACATTTGTCAGACATTTTTGCTATGTGTCGTACCTGTTGAAAGCTCTGCTTTCAAGCTGTATAGGGATGTCTGTCAGACATCTATTCTTGCTCTACGAAAAAAAAATAATATAAAAATTATAAAATTTAAATACTAGTTAGATATTGTTAAAAAACAAATTTTATGATATATTAAAAGAAAGGAGAAAAAGTATGATTTATATACATGAAAGCAACTTATTAAATAAAATAAGAAATAATTATAATTATAAGAGTGAAAAAATAAAAAGTTTTTATAATGAAATTTATTTAGAATATAGAAAAAAATTACAAAATTTAGATTATTCTTCTGAAGATATAGAAGTATTTAAAAAGGCAGCTATGCTTATAGATGAATATTTAATAGAAATTGAGAATTTTTCATCTATAATAAATATAACATCTCAGTCAAAATTCAGATCAACATTTATAGAAGAGATAAGTTCATATTTATTTGCAAAATTACCATTGATAGAAAATGATACTTTCGGGATTTTTAATAAAAATATTTTTGCTGGAATGAAGATTAACAATCAAATGCGTATTGACATTATTCCAAAAGATGTTGATTTTTGCATAGGTAAAAAGGTATTTTTAAAATTAGATACTGCTCAAGAATTAAATATTATAATTCCGATTGTATGTATTGAAGTAAAAACCTATCTTGATGCAACAATGTTTGGAGAAGTACAATATTCTAGTAAACAAATAAAGAATGCATCACCAAATGTAAAAACTTATGTATTGATGGAATATAATGATGTCTCAAAAGAAAAGATAATATCAGCAAGATATGATAATAATTTAAACGAAATGTTTGTTTTAAGAGGAGGCTCAAGGAAAGATAACATTTTGGAAACACCAATGGATGCTAAAACATTATTAAAATACTATTGTGAGATTCGAAATGTAGTAGATAATACAGATTTAGAAGATGAGATTATAGTTCCAGGTAAATTATTAAATCCAGAAGAAACAGAAAACTAATTTAGTTTTCTGTTTCTTTTCTAAAATAATTTTTTATGTTTTTAGCAATAGCTTTAGCTAATAATGGAGGCACAGCATTTCCAATTTGCTGATATTGTGATAAATTTTTTTCCCAGGACATAGTTGTTCTTTTTCCATAAAAGATATATGTATCTGGAAATGATTGTAATCGTGCACCTTCTCGAGCTGTAAAATTCCTATTTAAATATGGATGAATAAAATTACTCTGAAAACTTGCAGGAATAGTTGGAGAAGGTTTGTTGGGAAAAGGTCTCATATTATTTTGAGAATAAATCTTACCACTAATTTTTGATACATCACCGCGTTTCCTTTGTTGGTGACATTTTTCAACATCTGCAACAGATTGTCCAAAAGTAATATTTTTAAATCTTTCAATTAATCGTTTTGTATGTCTCATAGAGATATGATTGTATATAGCACAACTATTTTTTCTAACCCATTTTTGATAATCGTTCTGTGGCATATTTTTATATTCCAATTTTTCTGCTCCTTCACCAGAACAAATTTGAGGTAAATCCATAATTGCTTGTTCAATAGTTATTTGTTTGTCCTTAAATAAAAATGGCTTTGGACCAAGATTCATTTGATCAAAAATAATATCTTTTCTAATTCCAATAAAAACAATTCTTAATCTAGATTGTGGCACACCATATTCGGCTGCATTTAATTTACATATTTTAACATTATAACCAGCATTATTATATTCTTGCAAAATTAAATCTTTAACATTTTGATTATCTTTGGTTTTCATGGATAAAATACCAGTTACATTTTCCATTACAAAAAATTTTGGAGTATAATATTTGACAAATCTAACAAATTCCATAAACAAACTATTTCTAGGATCATTCTTATCTCTATTTCCACTTAAAGAAAATCCTTGACAAGGAGGACCACCAATAATACCATCAATTGGTAAGTTATTTTTTCCTAATATGTTTTCTAAATCTACAATTTGAGTTATGTCTCCAGTAATAACTTTAGTATATGGATGATTTCTTTTATATGTTTCAGATGCCCATTCATCTTTTTCAATAGCTAAAGGTATTTTAAATCCTTCTAATTCAAAACCTAAACTTAATCCACCACATCCAGCAAATAAATCAATTATTTTCATTTGTTCTCCTCCTTATGCTCTTTTATATAATTAACAATTAATTCACAAATTTTTACGGATATATTTGAACCGTTTTTTAATACAATTTCTTGAAATTCATTTTTTAGTTCTGAAGAAATCATTATATTTAAACGAGTATCTTTATTTTTCCCTTTTGGTCTTCCGATTTTTTTCATTTATATTTGTCCCCCTTAAATTAGTATAATACATATTAAAAATATATGCAATAATATTATAAAATGTTTTTAATATTAATTTAATACTCATATAATTAGTTTAGCTTAAATAATTAAGAATATAAAAGAATATAAAAATTGTCGAAAAAAAGTGCAAAGAAAATTCGACAGAATTAGAGCAAAAAGTAGCAAAAACTGGAAAGGTATGATAGAATATTAAATGTAAAAAGGGGATGAAAAGGAAGTAAATTATGGAAGAATTAATTAAACAAATAGATCGATTTAATAAAGAAAGAGATTGGGATCAATTTTATTCTCCGGAAAATTTAGCAAAGTCAATTTCAATAGAAGCTGGAGAACTTTTAGAGTGCTTCCAATGGAATAGTGATAAATATAATAAAGAAGAAGTATGTGAAGAATTGGCAGATGTTTTTAATTACTGTATACAAATGGCAATAAAATTGAATGTTAATCCAGAAGAAATAGTACTAAAAAAGTTGGAAAAAACAAGAAGAAAATATCCAGTAGAAAAGGCTAAAGGGGTTAGCACAAAATATAATAAATTTAAATAAGAGGATATTATGGAAAAAAGCAAAATAGAAGAAATTTTAAAAGAGAATAGGTTATATAAGTTAAAAAAAGAGAGCTATATTAAGAAATTATTATTTAATTTAGCGCAATATAATAAAAAAGATTTAATATATCCTAAAGACTTATATTGGTCATATAAGGAAGATAAGGACTATGTATATGCAGTATTAGACCTATTAAAAAAAGAAGAAGTTTTAAAAAGTTTCATAGTAATGAAATGTTGCAGATGTGAAAGAATAAAAACACTCAAAAGATATTTAATGAAAAACGAAGAAATTATATGTGAAGAATGTGGAGCTGATAATGATGATAGAGATTGCTCTATATTATATGAAGTAATATAAAATAATGGGGGCAAATTATGATAGTATATGAAGCTACAAAACAACTATTTTGTGAAGATGTTGTAGGAGATGTAATAGCAGATAGAATATATGAAAGATTTTTAGAAAAAATCGGTCATACAACAAAAGCAGAAATTTTAATAAATAATTAAAATTTCTGCATTTTTTTATAATTAAAGACTGCTTTCGACAAATTTCGCATATTTTTTGTTATATACTTTTTTCGTAATTATATTTTAGGGGGAATATAAATATGAAATGTAATAACAAAAAAATTTTTATGACAATTATATTGTCTGTTATTTTGATATTTACCGGCAGTATAACTTTTGCACATTCAGGAAGAACTGATTCAAATGGTGGGCATAAAGATAATCAAAACAAAAGTGGATTAGGAAGTTATCATTATCATTGTGGAGGAAATCCACCGCATCTACATACTAATGGAGTTTGTCCATATTCTTCTAGTTCATCAAGCTCTTCATCTTCAGAGGTGTCTAGTAGTAAAAGTAGTAGTTCGTCTTCAAAATCATCTAGTACAAAAAGCACTATATCAACTTCATCATCAGATGTAAAAGCTACATCTGCGAAGCCAACAACTATTGAGGCAACAGGGATAGTGATTAATGAAAGTTTAACAAATATTGAAGTAGGAGAAAGTAAAAAACTAACTGCTACTATAAGTCCAACAGATACAACAGATAAAAATATTTTATGGAAGTCAAGTGATGAAGATATTGCTGTAATAACCTCTTTAGGCGAACTTGTCACAAGAAAATCTGGAACGGTAAAAATAACTGCAAGTACATCTAATGGAAAAGAAAGTACAATAAAAATAACTGTTGAGGAAGTGAAAAAAGAAAATAATATAATACAAGAAAAAACTAAAAGTAATAAGATAAACAATACAACAAATACTAGTTCAGAAGATTCAAATCCAATTGCCGGAATAGCAGGGCTAGGCTTGTTAGGTGGTGGATGTTACTTAGGATTTAAAAAATATAAAAAATCAAAACAATAGGAGATAACTTTATAAAATTCGATATGAGAAAAGCAGGAAATGTACTGATTAGATAAAAAATCTTAAATAAGCAGCATATAATAAAACAAACTTTAGTATATGTGATTTGTTTAAATAGTAAGGAAGAAAATATGGAAGATATAACTTATAAATTTCCAAGTAACGGAGTATTAATAAAAAATAATAAAGAAAGTAAAGAAGATAATGATATTGAAAAGAAAAAGATAGAAATTTTTTTTAGAAATTATAAAATTGACATAGACTGCAAAGATGTGCATACAGCTATTAATTCTATAACATATATAATTGATTTAAAGTGTAAAACTAAAGTTAGTACAATAAAGAGCTTTAAAGATGATTTAATGATGATGTTTAATGCGATAGATATAGAATTTCAAATTGCAATTAATGGAACGGCTTATTTAGGTATACATTTAATAAAACATAAAAACAAGATATTAATGTTAGGAGATTTAATTCAAGAAGAAGAATTCGTTGCATCTCAAAAAAAGATTCCTATAATAATAGGAAAGGATTTTAACGATAAGATTGTAATTGAAGATTTAACACAATTACCCCATTTATTGATTGCAGGAACTACTGGAACAGGGAAAAGTAATTTCTTAAGTACAATAATAGTGGATATCATATATAAATTAAGACCAGATGAAGTAAAATTAGTTTTAGTAGATACTAGAATAACTAATTTTAAAAGATTTAATACATTACCACATTTATTGATTCCTGTCATTACAGAATCACAAAAGGCTATTGGAATGCTAGCATATTTAATACAAGAAATGATAAATAGATATAAACTATTTGAAGATAAGAAAGTAGATAATATAGATAGTTATAATAAAATTTCTGAAGAAAAATTGCCAAGAATAATAATTATTATAGAAGATTTCTATGATTTAATGATGGATACAGAAAAAGAAATAGAAATATATATACAAAAACTAATAAATATATGTAGAGAATCTGGAATAAATATAATTATATCTACACAGAGACCATCTACGAATGTGATAACTGGGGTAATAAAGGTAAACATATCAGCAAGGATAGCTTTTAAAGTACCATCACAAATTGACTCAAAAACCATAATAGACATAGCAGGAGCTGAAGAACTTTTAATATATGGAGATATTCTTTTTTCTAAAGTGAGTGAATGTAAAGTAAAGAGAGTTCAAGTCCCATATATTAGTGATATAGAGATAAAAGATATAATAAATGAAATAGAAACAATAAATAAAGCAAAGTTATTAAGTTCTATAGATAATGATAATTATAATAATTTTGACAAAAACTGTGATATTGAGGATGAAGAAGATGATACAGATTTATTTTTGGAAGATGCCATAGAAACTGTTATAGAAACAGGACAAGCTTCTGCATCATTTATACAAAGAAAATTTGATATTGGATATGCTAGAGCAGGAAGAATAATAGACCAGATGGAAAAAAGAAAAATAATTTCAGGATATGAGGGCAGTAAACCTAGAAAAGTATTAATAACATTAGAAAAATGGAAAAGATTAAAAAATAAGGAAGAAAAGTAATAGTGTTTGAAAGAAGAAATATAAAATATTTTCACAGAAATGCAAAGAAGTTAGGATAAAAAATAGAGTAAGGTAATTGCAAATATGTAGTTACTTTATTTTTATTAAATATTATATAAAGTGTATATATATGATAAAATATTAATTAATAAATTAAAAACAAAAGGGAGAGTTAATGAACGTAGAAAAATATCTAGTTATTTTGAATAAAGAAGATAGAACTGCAGAAATTCTGAAGTACAGTTTTAATAAGTATATGGTTGAGATTACTTTTAAAAATAATAATAAACAGTATTCTTACTCAAAGAAGAGTTTTGAATTTTATAAAGATCCTAAAGTAATTGATATAACAAATTGTAGAGTTATTATATTAGGAGCGCCTGTATATAATTTAGTAAAATTAATAAAATTTAATGAGTATTATAAGCTTTTTTTTAAAGATAATACAACAAGAGTAGTTATAGGTTTTAAAATATCAATTATAAAAGATAATGTTTTAGATTCAAAGTGTACGGATAAATTCAAATATTTTAAAGATATATCTGAAGTTATAAGTATAAAAACAGAAGAAGGGGTTTCGTTACTTACAAATGAGTATAAAAAAATAAATTATATTGATGAAAATAGTGCATTATATAAGTATTTGAATAGCAACAAAACTATTAAACAGAGTTATGAGGCAACAATAATATATCCATTTGGCGCAAATAAATCACAATTCGAAGCTGTAATAAAGGCAATGGAGAATCAAATTAGCATTATAGAAGGACCTCCAGGAACGGGAAAAATCCAAACTATTTTAAATATTATTGCTAATATCGTTAAAAATAACAAAACAGTGGCTGTTGTTTCAAATAATAATTCTGCAACAAGTAACATATATGAAAAACTAGAAAAATATGGATTAGAATATTTATGTGCTCAATTAGGAAGAAAAGAAAATAAGGATGATTTTATAAAAAATCAAACGGGTAAATATCCAAAATTTGAGAATAGATTGCAAAATAGAGAAAAAATTGAAGATGAGATTAAAAGATTAAATAAAGATGTTATTAATATATTTACGCTAAAAAATAGTATAGCAAAATTAAAAGAAGAATTGAATCAAATAAAGATTGAATACAAATATTTTGAAAAACAAGAATGCTTAAGGGATATGCCTAAAATAGGGAATATTAAACGAGTTACAGCAAATATTATAATGCTATTAAAAGTAGAGTGTGAAGAACTTGAAGCTACAAATGGTAAAATAGGATTTTGGTTTAAATTTAAATCTAGATATATATATGGAATAGGAGATAGAAAGTTTTATAATAAATCACTTAAAGAATTAATTAAGTATTATAATAAGTTATATTTTATAGTAAGACAAATAGATATTAATAATCAAATACAAACATGTTATAGAGAGTTAAAAATGCTAGGAAATGAGAATAAACTAAATATATTGATAGAAAACTCAATTAAAGTTTTTAAAGATTTTTTAACTCAAAAATACAATAGAGCTACTGAAAGAAGAATATTTACAAAAGAAGAATTAATAAATGATTCAAAGACTTTTATTAACGAATACCCAATTATTCTTAGTACAACGCATTCTATAAAAAATTGTCTAGGACAAGGTTACAAATTTGATTATATTATAATGGATGAAGCATCTCAGATAGATTTAGTTACTGGAGCGTTAGCACTATCTTCTGCTAAAAATGCGGTTGTTGTAGGCGATTTAAAACAGTTGCCTAATATTGTAACTTCTCAGGATAAAAATATACTAGAAGAGATTTCTAAAAATTATGAAATTGAAATGTCTTATAATTATCTTTGTAATAGCTTCTTATCATCTTTAATTAATTCAATAAAAGACGTACCTAGAACGTTATTAAAGGAACATTATAGATGTCATCCTAGAATTATAGATTTTTGTAACAAAAAGTTTTATAATAATCAGCTTATTATTATGACTGAAGATAATGGTGAAGAAGATGTATTAAAAGCATATGTTACGGCTGAGGGAAACCATGCGAGGGGTCATATAAATCAAAGGCAAATTGATGTTATTAAAGAAGAGGTTATGCCAGAAATTCTAAAGAATGTAAATATGAAGGATATAGGTATAATATCACCATATAGAGATCAAAAAAACAATTTAGAAAAACTAATGGACGAAGATGTTTCAATAGATACTGTTCATAAATTTCAAGGAAGAGAGCAAGATGCAATTATTATAACAACAGTAGATAATGAAATAACAGAGTTTGTAGATAATCCTAATATGTTAAATGTTGCAGTATCACGTGCTAAAAAATATTTAAGAGTTGTAGTATCAGGAAACAAAGAAAATGAAGGAACAAATATAGATGATTTAATAAAATATATTCAGTATAATAATTGTGAAGTGGTTAAGAGTAAAATTAAGTCCATTTATGATTTGCTTTATAAACAAAACAGAGAAAAGCGAATGCAGTATTTAAAAAATAGAAAAAGAATTTCTGAATATGATTCTGAAAATTTAACTTATAATTTTATTGAAGACATTATTAAAAAGAATAATTATAATAACTTGGATATTGCAGTACATATCCCTTTAGCAGATTTACTTGAAAATTTAGATAAATTAAAAGATAATGAAAAAGTATATGCAAATAATGTATGGACTCATGTAGATTTTGCTATTTTTAATAAAATGGATAAAAAAATGGTTATAGCTATAGAAGTAGACGGTTATTTTTATCACAAAGAAGGAACAAAACAGCAAGAGAGGGATAGATTAAAGGAAGAAATATTAAAAAAATATGATATTCCCTTAATTAGATTAAAGACTATAGGAAAAGATGAAGAATCAACAATTAATGAACAAATAAAGAAAGTTTTTACTTAGAGGAACGTAGATTTTTGGTACTTATAATTATTTTTTGCCAAAATCCTACGTCCCCTTTGGCACTTTGGCAGAATAGGTGAAATACCTTTTGGAGGAGGCAGAGGAAACAAAATAGAACTTTGTGATGTAATGACTAATAATAATGAATTAATACATATAAAAAAGAACGGAGGATCTGTTTATTTAAGTCATTTGTTTAATCAGGCTGCAGTATCAGCAGAATTATTAAATGACGAAAATTTTAGAAAAAAGGTTGATGAAAAAATGGTAGAAAATCAATTTGATAAAAAGTTTTCTAAAGATTTTAAGACAGCAGATTATACTATTATTATTGGAATAATAAATAAATATCATGAAGAAAGACCAAAAATTCCTTTCTTTAGTAAAGTATCATTAGGTTACACAATTAAAAGAATGCAAAACCTAGGATATAAAGTGGAATTGAAAAATATTAACAAGTGTTAGAGAGAGTTTATTAATATACAAGTTATTATCATAAGGTATTAAAATATGTATTAGTAGAAAGGAAATATGAAGATGCAGAATTTGTTTGAAAATGATTACTACTTTAAAGATTTAGATTTTAATTCTGAAAGGTTAAATAAAAGTGATGAAATTAATATAAAAAAACAATACTCAAGGATATTGAAAAAAGCAAGAGAAGATGCAAAGTTAGATAATTGCTATTTCTGTGGTAAGAAATGTACAAGTTTTTGTAATTCACATTCTGTTCCAAGATTTTGTCTAGAAAATATTGCTGTAAATGGAGAAGTTAATTATAGTAATAAATTAATAAAAATACCAACAGAAAAAGAAGAAAAAGGATTAAATGAAACAGGAACATTTAGATTGATTTGTAGAGAATGCGATAGTAAAATTTTTAAAGACTATGAAAATTCTGATAATTATAAAGAAATACTGAGTATGAGAATACTTGCTGAAATCGCATTAAAAAATTATTTAAAAAGTATAAGCAAAAGAAATGTTGAAATAGAATTATATAATCAAATAGCTCAAATTGCAGATAATTCCTTGAAAATGCAAGAATTATGTGAGAAACAATTAAAAAATCAAATGGATTTAATGGAATATGTAGAAAATTATAATAGAGCAAAGAAAGTATTAATTAAAAGTTGGAATGACGAGTACTTTATAATTTTATTTAAAGAGTTAAATTATGTAGTACCAGTTGCTTTTCAAAGTAATATTGCATTGATTTGTGATTTGGAAAATAATATCATTAATGATATATATAATGAATCAATGAAATACAAAATTGAAGATATTCAAATATGTATTTTCCCTTTAAAACAAAAAAGTATTGTTTTAGTATTTATGGATAGTAAAAATAAGGGGTATAGAAAATTTTATAAACAGTTTAAAAAATTAAACGAAAAAGAGCAGTTAGATATTATTAATTATATTGTTTTTGCATATTCAGAAGATATATTTTTCAGTAAAAATATAGGGAACGAAATTACAGAGAATGAAAATTTGATTAAGTTAAGCAAAAAAACGAGTGATTTGTTGCTGTTTAATGAAGATATGAAAGAAAATGCCTTAAGAAAACAATTTAGTTTTGATGAAAAAGATAAGATACCTAATATATTATTACCAGAATATAAGATAATAGTAAAAGGTGAGAACTAAATCTCACCTTTATTTTTATACAATCTTCCTAATCTCACTTCTTACATACTCATCCACAATGCTTTCAATCATCTGGTTATATTTAGCCATTACAATAAATTCGTGTGTTTTAGGCTGTGGGTGAGTAGTTTGAACATACAATCTTACCATCTCACTATAATTATACAAATACTCTTCTTCCTTTTCTAAATACTCCATTAAAGAGCAGTCTATTGTCATTTTACTATACTTTAATGGATGTACTTCTTGTAAATATTTCTTAAGCCATATTCCATATTTTCTTAAACTCATTTGCTTGCTCCTCCTAAACTCATAATAACTAAGTTTAGGCAATCTCCAAAGCCTGCTCTATAATATTTTTCACTATAGTAATTTGAAAAGTCTAAAAAGTCATCATACATTTTAGCAGTTACAATTCTTGCATATTCTCTGTTTTTGTAAGGCAAACTTTTAATCAGCTTGTCCTCAAATTCTTCAAAGCGAAGCGGATGCTTTTTATCTTCTTTTGTAAGAGTAGCTAAAGCTTCATCTCTAAATAGTATCCATTCTTTTAGCAAATCGTTAATTCTAAATTTTAATTCATCATTATTCATATTATTAAATCCTCCTTTTAATTTCGAACCTTCGGGTTCATTTTTCACACTTGATTTTTGGGAAAATATTGGGGAAATTCTTTCCCAAAAGTTCCCAAAATGGCACAAATGTTCTTAAAATACAAATCCATACAAGTACTGAGATACCAACAAAAACAGCAACTTTTACTAAAATACAAAAACAGCGTTATGTCAACTCATAACTCGAAGGTCAAAATTAAATAAAAGTTTATATATCTATTGATAAATCTTATCTTTTAAGATACAATTATATAAATAAAAGAAGGACTATACTAATGAAAAATAAGTTTTTAATGAAGATTGGAATTATAATTTGTATATTAATTTTAGGATTAAACAGCAGTGTATATGCAAGCTATCCAATATTTGTTAAAGTAAAAAAATAGGACTGTAGAGTTAGATGTAAACGCAAATAATTCTATTGGAGAGGCTTAAGAGTTAATTGAAGACAGAGAGCAAATTCCTATCCAAAGACAAAGGCTATATTTTTTAGGAACATTATTATAAGATAGTTATACAGTATCAGATTATAATATACAAAGAGAAGCTGTGTTAGATTTATTAATAACTAATGATAAAATAACATTAACAGATATTCAAAAAAATATTATAGTAAATGTTGATTTTAAAAAGTTAGAAATAAAAACATATATGGAGTTAATGCTATGAAAAAATGATAAAAATTTAAAATATGCTATAATAATAATTATATTAAAAAATCGAGGTGGTATTATGAATTTAGTTAAAGAAAGATGGACAAAAGAGGATGTAAATGAATTTCAGGAATATTTAAGGATTCATTTAAATACTAATAAAGCAAAAGTTGAATGGAGCAAAAATTTATTGAATACTAGTTTGCCAGTTTTAGTAATGAAAACACCTGATATGAAAGAGATAGTAAATCAAATAGCACAAG
The DNA here is from genome assembly GCA_030539215.1 of Clostridia bacterium. GTDB lineage: Bacteria > Bacillota > Clostridia > TANB77 > CAG-508 > CAG-452. The sequence continues at coordinate 9,252 of JAUNSM010000015.1, read as the reverse complement.
GTAATTATCTATCATTTTTGGATTTAATGATTTGGGAATATTATGAAAATACTGCAATTAATGGTATGTTGATTTCAAAAATAAAAGATTATGATGTAATAAAAAAATATCTTGATATTTATAGTGAAAAAGCTGATAACTGGGCAACATGCGATTTATTATCATTTAATATCAAAAAACAAGAAAGTAAGTTTTTTGATTTGGTTTTAGAATATATAAAAAGCGATAAACCTTTTAAAAGAAGGATTGGAATAGTTGTATTGTTTAATTTTGTAAATTATGATGAATATATAGATAAAATATTTGAAATTTTAAATAAGTTTGAGGGAGAAACTGAATACTATGTTAATATGATAAATGCTTGGCTTTTATGTGAATGCTTTATTAAACATAGAGATAAAACTATTGAATTTTTAAATAAAAATAAGTTAAACAAATTTGTAGTAAATAAAGCTATAAGTAAGTGTAGAGATAGTAGAAGGGTATCAGTAGCAGATAAGGAAATGTTAATAAAATACAGAAGAAAGTAAAATAGGAAAAATTTCAATTTTTGAATTAAAATTATTTATACCATCTTTGAAAACAAATATATAATTTTCATCGCCAATTAAACAATAAAAAATTTTCAAAAAGTCACTTAAAAGTCACTTTTAATTAATATAATAAATTTGTTTAAAGAAAGGAAGGATAATTATATGGAAATTTTAAAAGTTGAAAATCTAGTTAAAACTTATGGAAGGGGTGAAAATCAAATAAATGCAGTTGATAATATATCTTTTTCTGTACAAAAGGGAGAATTTGTTGCAATAGTAGGAGCTAGTGGTAGCGGAAAATCAACATTATTACATTTACTTGGTGGGGTGGATAGACCAACTAGTGGTAAAGTAATTATTGATGGAAAAGATATTTATGAACTAAATAATGATAAATTAGCAATTTTTAGAAGAAGACAAATAGGTTTAATTTATCAATTTTATAATTTAATACCAATATTAAATGTAGAAGAAAATATTACTTTGCCTTGTGATTTAGATGGAGATGAAGCAGAAAAAGAGCATTTAAAAGAGCTAATAAAAACTTTAGGATTAGAAAACAGAAAAGCACATTTGCCAAATCAGTTATCAGGAGGACAACAACAAAGAGTATCTATTGGAAGAGCAATGATAAATAATCCTGCAATTATGCTTGCTGATGAGCCAACAGGAAATTTAGATTCTAAGGCAAGTGAAGAGATAATTTCGTTATTAAAACTTTCAAACAAAAAATTTAACCAGACTGTTATTATAATTACTCATGATTTAGAAATAGCAAAAGAAGCTTCCAGAGTAATAACAATAGAAGATGGTAAAATAATAAAAGATGAAAGGAATTAATAACAATGAATATTTTAAGTAAGTTTACAATTCAAAATTTAAAACTTAATAAAAAGAGAACAATAGTAACAATAATTGGTATAATGCTTTCTACAGCTCTTATATGCGGAGTGGCAGGCTTGGTTTCAAGTTTTCAAGAGTCACTTATAAATGCAGAAAAACAATTAGATGGAAATTATCATGCAACATTTAGTAATGTAGCAAAAGAAAATTTAAAATATGTAAAAGATAATAATAGTGTAGAAAACTACTTTTTAACAAACCAAATAGGTTGGGCAAAATTAGAAAGTAGTAAAAATGAGAACAAACCATACTTATTTGTTTTAGAGTTTGATAAAAATGCGTTAAACAATTATGGATTAAAGTTATTAGAAGGAAGAATGCCAGAAAATAGTAATGAAGTTGTAATTTCAGAACATATAAAAACAAATGCAAGAGTTAAATTGAATATAGGAGACGATATAACATTAAATATTGGAAAGAGAAAAGCAGTAGATGGAACAATTATTACAACAGAAACTTCATATATAAATGGAATAACAGATGAAAGTATAGTTGATACTAATCAAAAATCTTATACAATAGTTGGAATAATAAAGCGACCAAATTACACAATAGAAGGATTTGCTAATCCAGGATATACAATTATTACATATATGGAAGAGGTTACAGATACTGCAAATATATCTGTATTATATAAAAAACCAAAAGATTATTGTGAAAATAATGAGTTGATAAAAGAGGTAATTAAAACAGATGATGTTTATACTCATCAGGAGTTACTAAGGTGGCAAGGAGCAATAGGAGAAAACACAATGAAGGTACTATATGGAATTGCTGCAGTAGTAATTGTAATAATTGTAGTAAGCAGTATTTTTGTTATAAGAAACAGCTTTAGTATATCTGTTTCAGAAAAAAATAAACAATATGGAATGTTGTCAAGTATAGGTGCAACATCAAAACAAATTAGGAAAACTGTATTATTAGAAGGATTTGTTATTGGAGCAATAGCAATACCTCTAGGCATTATATTAGGAATAGTTGCTATAGTAATTTTACTGCAAATAGTAAATTATTTATTAGGAGATATGCTAAATGATATGAGATTTATCTATTCTATACCAGTTATAGCAATATTAATATCGATAGCAATATCATTTATTACAATATATTTATCTTGTTTAATTCCTGCAAGAAGAGCAGCAAAAATTTCTCCAATAGATTCAATTAGAGGAAATAATGATATAAAAATAAAATCAAAAAGATTAAAAACAAGTAAATTTATAAAGAAATTTTTTGGCATAGGTGGAACTATAGCGAGCAAAAACTTAAAAAGAAGTAGAAAAAAATATAGAACAACTGTAATTTCAATAGTCATAAGTATAGTTATATTTATTTCGTTATCAACTTTTATAGAATGTGGCAATAAATCTTCAGAGATATATTATATGGAACTAGGTTTTAACATGATAGTTGACAATGGAACTGAAGAAATATACAAAGAAATTGCTAAATTAGATGATATTGAAAATTATTCATATTATTATGAAAGTGGTGCAAATATAGATATAGATAAATACGGAACAGATTTTGGAAAAGAAATGACAAAAGATTCATCAGAAAATGGATTAACACTTATTGCATACAATAATGAATATTTTAAACAATATATCAAAGAATTAGGATTAAAAGAAGAAGAATATAAAACAGCTGTAATTTTAATAGATGAAGTTGTTAAAAATCATACAGATAACACTAAATCGTTTGAAAAAATATATAATTTGACTAATGGGTCTCAAATTCCAGTAACTATAAATGAAAAAGAAGTAAATATAACAATATCAAAAAACACAGACAAAAGACCAATGGGGCAAGAAGGAACATTTTACACATCAGGAATGTTAATAGTTTCAAAAGATTTTGCTAAACAATATACTGATAATTTAAGTTTAGGAAGTTTATTTATACAATCTAAGAATACTGTAGAATTAGAAAACATATTAAATGATTTAAGTGTAGAAAATTTAGAATATTCAGAAATTAATGTATTCAACTATGAAACTATGGTAGATCAACAAAACAGAATGGTATTAGTTATTTCAATTTTCTTATATGGATTTATGACAGTAATTACTTTAATAGGAGTAACAAATATATTTAATACAATAACAACAAATATGATTTTAAGAAGCAAGGAATTTGCAATGTTAAAATCAATTGGTATGACAACAAAAGAATTTAATAAAATGATTAGATTAGAAAGTATTTTATATGGATTAAAATCACTGTTAATTGGTATACCAATAGGAATATTTGGTTCATATATGATATATAAATCATTTGCAGAAAGTATAGATGTGGGATATTTCTTACCTTGGAAGGCAATAATATTATCAATAATATTTGTATTTATAATAGTAGGACTAACAATGAAATATTCACTAAATAAAATAAATAAACAAAATATTATTGAAACAATTAGAAAAGATAATATTTAAACAAATAAGACAGGTCTTGTACCTGTCTATATATTTTGATATAATTATAACTTAAGGATGGTTTTCATGAAAAAAATATTAATTATTGAAGATAATGAAGCAATAGTAAAAGGATTAAAATATTCATTAGAACAAGAAAAGTTTAATGTTTCAGTACGGTACAAATGTAAAAAAGGCAAAAGGCATTTTAGAAAATAATACTTTTGATTTAATAATTCTCGACATTACTTTGCCAGACGGAAATGGATTTGACTTTTGTAAATATGTAAAAGAAAATACAGAAATACCGGTAATATTTTTAACAGCCAAAGATGAAGAAGAAGATGTTGTTTTAGGATTAAATCTAGGTGCAGAAGATTATGTTATAAAGCCATTTAGAACAAGAGAATTAATATCTAGAATAAATAATATACTTAAAAGATTTAACGACAATAACAAACTTCAAAGTGGCAATGTAACAGTAGATGTAGAGGCAAAAAGAATATATGTAAAAAATACAGAAATAGGGTTTACTGCATTAGAATATAAAATACTAATATTGCTATTTAATAATATAAATAAAACAGTAACAAGAGAACAAATATTAGATAAAATTTGGGATGTTGCTGGAAATTTTGTAAATGACAATACATTAACAGTATATATTAAAAGAATAAGAGAAAAGCTTGGAGAAGATGATGTTATAAAAACTATAAAAGGTATAGGATACAGGGTAGATAAATGAAAATATTAGATAAAAACAATTTTAGAAAGTTATTAATTATAAACATATTAATAGTAACAATATTTACTGTTATATATTCTATTATTAATTTTATGCAATACAAAACATATAAGAAAATATTGAACAATACTATAAATAATATATTAAATGAAGTAACAATTAAATATCCAGATATAACAGAAGAACAAATATTACAAATAGTAAAAAGCTCTTCTAAATCACAAAAAAGTGTATTAAGTAAATATGGATATAATGATGATATTGCAAATATAAAACAATTAGAAAATGCTATGAGCAAAAATGTAAATATAAATATAGTATTTATATTTACATTTGGATTAATTTTAAATATAATTTATATATTATATTTATTTACACAAAATAAAAAAGTAGAAAAAATTAATAAATATTTAAAAGAAATTAATAATAAAAATTACAGTTTAAAAATTGAAGATAATGGAGAAACTGAACTATCCAAGTTACAAAATGAATTATATAAAACCACAGTATTATTAAAGGAAAGTGCAGAAAATAGCGAAAAAGAAAAAGAGCAATTAAGTAATTCTCTAGCTGATATATCACATCAATTAAAAACTCCACTAACATCGATTACAATAATGCTTGACAATATAATGGACAACCCCAATATGGATGAAAAAACAAAAATGGAATTTATAAGAGAAATAAACAAACAAATAGAGTGGGTTAATTCACTTGTAATATCACTTTTAAAATTAGCAAAATTTGATGCAGGTGCAATAAAAATGAAAAATAGTAAAATAAATGTTGCTAAATTAGTTAATGATGTTATTTCTAATTTATCTATTTTATTAGAAATAAAGAATATAGAGGTAATAGCAAATATTGAAGAAAATGCAACAATTATAGGAGATTATAAATGGCAATTAGAAGCAATTACAAATATATTAAAAAATTCCATAGAACATAGTAAAGAAAATTCTAAAATATATATAAATGTAGAAAATACAAGTTTGTTTTTAAGAATAAGCATAAAAGATGAAGGAAAAGGGATAAATAAAGAAGACCTAAAACATATATTTAAAAGATTTTACAAGTCTAAAAATTCCTTAGAGAATAGTGTAGGAATAGGATTAGCTCTTGCAAAAGCGATAATAGAGAAAAATAATGGATATATAAAAGTAAATTCAGAAGAAAACAAAGGAACAATTTTTGAAATAAAATATATAAAGTAAATAAAATTTTTTTCAGGAGAACGTTATGCAAATAAAATATATTGAGAGATTCCCAACTTCAGAGGAATATAATATGCTAACAGAAGCGGTGGGCTGGGGAACAAGAGAAAATAGTATAATTGAAGAAGCTTTAAGGAATACATTGTATTCACTTTGTGTTTATGATATGGATAAGATTATAGGATATGGAAGGATTATTGGAGATAAAACAATATTTTTATATATACACAGTGTAATGATAATTCCAGAATATCAAGGAAAACAAATTGGAACAGGCATAATGAATAATTTGTTAAAACAAATTGACGAGTATAAAAAAGTAAATCCAAATATTAGAACATATTTAGGCGCATCAAAAGGAAAAGAAGCATTTTACGAAAAATTTGGTTTTGTAGCAAGACCAAATGAAGAATTAGGTGCAGGGATGATATTATATAATAAAGAAAAGGAGTGTTAATATATGGCAAATGAAGATAAAAAAGATTTTAATGAAAGAATGAATAATAGCAAAAATATGCCTAAAATTATTGAGCTAGACGAAGAGGCAGCTAAAAAATGGGGTGGTAAAAGTATGATTATTGCACCACCAATTTATTATAATGAAATTATAAAAAAAATTCCAAAAGGAAAATTAATTACAACCGAACAAATCAGAAAATACATTGCGAAACAAAACAATGTTGATATTACATGTCCTTTAACTGCAGGAATATTCATAAATATTTGTGCTTGGGCAAGCTATCAAAGAACTGAAAATATAACTCCATATTGGAGAGTACTAAAATCAAATGGAGAATTAAACCCTAAATATCCTGAAAGTTTTGAATTGCAAAAAAGAAAATTAGAAGAAGAAGGTCATACAATTATAAGTAAAGGTAAAACTAACTTAAAATATTTTGTAAAAGATTTTGAGGAAAAAATATTTGAATTGTAGGGGATATTACATATACCCATAAAAAATAAGCTTAAAAGTTTGTTATTAAACTATAAGATGAATAAAAAAAAAATAAATAGAAAAACTAATACCAACAAATAATTTGGAGGTATAAAATGAAGGCACTTGTATATGATGGAATACAAAAAGTACAATGTAGAGAAGTAGCAGATCCCAAAATAGAAAAAGATGATGATATAATAATTAAAGTGACATCTACTGCTATTTGCGGTTCAGATTTACATTTAGTACATGGATTAGTAAAAGGAATGTATGACGGTTTTGTGTTAGGACATGAAACAATGGGAATTGTAAAAGAACTGGGAAAAGGTATAAAAAATTTGAAAAAAGGAGATAGAGTAATAGTACCATTTCCAATAGCTTGTGGACATTGTTTTTATTGCAATCATCAAGAATTTAGCCAATGTGATAATACAAATGAATATGGTGAAGCAGGCGGATTATTTGGGTATAGCAAATCATATGGAGATTATGCAGGGGGACAGGCGGAATATTTAAGAGTACCACATGCAAATGTAGGAGCAGTCAAAGTTCCAGACGAATTATCAGACGAACAAGTTCTTTTTTTAACAGATATATTACCAACTTCATTATGGGGAACAGAAATTGCAAATGTAAAAAAAGGTGATACAGTTGTAGTTTTAGGATGCGGACCAGTAGGTCTACTTACTATTAAATGGTGTATTATAAAAGGAGCAAAACGAATAATTGCAGTAGATAGAGTGGGATATAGATTAAAACATGCAAAAGAATATGGAGTAGAAATATTAAATTTTGAAGAATATGATGAAACAGGAGCATATATAAAAGAAATAACATCAGGAGGAGCAGATTGCGTTATTGATTGTGTAGGGCTTGACGGAAAAATGTCATTAGTAGAAAAAGTAGAAACAGCACTAAAATTGCAAGGAGGTTCAAAATCTGCAATAGAAATGTCTTCACAAGCAGTTAGAAAATGTGGACATGTTGCATTAGTAGGAGTGTATGGAACAAAGTATAACAATTTTCCGTTAGGAAATTTTTTCACAAAAAATATCACACTAAAAATGGGACAATGTCCTGCAACAAGATATGTAAAGCCTATATTGGAAAAAATCAAAAATGGTGAAATTGATGCAACAGACATTATTACACATAAATTATCTTTAGAACAGGGAAGGCATGCTTACGAAATATTTGATGCTAAAGAGGATGATTGTATAAAAGTTATTTTAAAACCATAACTGCAGATAATTTCAGCTTTTAATACATCTCCATTTTTTATTATTAAATTTGAATATTAAAGTTGTATATTTAATGCTATAATATCAGTATCTTCAAAAGTTGTTATAAATCCTTCTTCAATTGTTTCTTCTTTTGTAGTTAATTCTAATGCATCTGCAAATATATATAATCCAAATAATATACTTGAAAATATATTTATAATTAAAAATACTGCAAAAGCAATTGCCAAATATTTTATTACTTTTTGTGCTGGCTTCATTTTATTTCTACACCTCCAAAAATACAAGTTGCATTTACATATATTATGTGTGAATCTTCTTTTGCAGAATCTGTCTTTTTATTTGTAACACCTCCGAATATTGATGTTGATTTTATTTTTACTTTTATATTATCTGGAACAAAGATATTAATTCCTCCAAAAATCGCAGTAGAATTTATAATTTTATCTGATGATATTATTGATTTACTTAAATCACAATCAATTCCTCCAAATACTGCTGTTAAATCTGCTCCAGTGAATTCCTCCTCCTCAAATTTAACTTTTTGAGAAGAGAATGTTGCACAATGTTCATTATCATTATTTTTATTTTCATTTAATTTCTTAATTTCCTTTTTTACTTTTCCACCAATTGTATTTTTAAAAATAAATGATAATCCTATTAGTACTAATATAGTTGGTAATAATAATTTAAAAATAATATCAAATGCTAAAATATCTTGAGCACATAATAGCAATACAATTCCTACTAATAGTCCTATTAAATTTCCTGTTTTTTCATTATCTTTAAACATTCCTATAAAGCATGGTACTATTATAAATAAAGTCCACCATCCGTCAAAAAAAATATTAATATTTGTAATGCCTAAAGCATTAAGTCCAAATATTAATCCTACAATTATAAATATTAATCCCCATAAAATATTCCCAAATTTTTTCATTTTTTTCATTTCCTTTCTTACAATTTCACATACTCTATTTTCGAAGTGGCTTATAAATTACTTCTATATCTAATAATAACATACAACAGTTGATGTACAAAGCTTTAAAGTAATTTAAAAATAGTGGTGCACCTGGAGGGATTCGAACCCCCGGTCTCGAAGTTCGTAGCTTCGCGCTTTATCCAGCTAAGCTACAGGTGCAAATTAAAACTACTTGTATATTATAGCTTGATTTTAACTATAATACAAGTAGTTTTAACAATATCTATTAAAAATATAAATTGCAATATTAAATGATACACTTTTATAAAAAATTTTTACAATG
>JAUNSM010000078.1 GCA_030539215.1 Clostridia bacterium | reverse complement strand
TTTTCAACATTTTTTTTATTTACATAATGATTATGTATTCCTAAAGCACAGCTATACATTATTTCTATGGCTAATGCTTGATCTCTTATATCACCTTTATCACATTTACCCTTAAAGAAATTAGATAAGTATTGTTCCCTAGATAATTCGTTATATCCTAATATGTCTTCTTTTTCTTTATCTGTATATAAATCTCCTAGCTTGATTCTTTCAAAAGGTTTACCACCAATAATATCGGTATTTCTATAAATGTCTATATCAAAATGTTCTAATCCACCAATATATTCTTCTGATAAATTATCTGTTCTATCTTTTATTTCTTTTGATTGATAACTATGAATTTGAATATTTAAAAGTGTTCCTACTTGAATATTTATCCTCTCATGTCTAATTCTACCGTTTTTCTTATAATAATCCTTTGATTCAATCCATCCTCTTCTTGAAAAACCATAATGTAGTAAATTAAGATTGGCTGTTGTAATTGTTTGATGATTATAATTAGTAAATTTCATTTGTCCGTAAAAATTCTTTTCTCCAAATTTTTTAAAATTCGGATTATCATTTTCATTATAATAATCAGGGATATTTTGATTTTTAAATAATCTTTTATAATCCTCTATTGTACACACACCTAATTCATCATTAGGTGTAAAACAACTAGAATATATTTCCCCATTAGTTATTTTTTTCACATCTGATAACTGATTATTTATTTTTATAAAATCACTTAATAAATCTATAAAATGATACCCACTATGAAATAATTTCCCATAACCATATTTATATGGATGATTTTCTTTTAACAAATCATGTGGCATTTCCCAATTACCATCACAATGATAAATATCAATGTAAGTTATAGGTATTTTATATTTTGAAACAATATCATCTAATAGTTTTTTTATATATTCATATCCCTTATGATATTGTCTTTGGCACATTACCTTACACATTGCTTTCGAATTAGTTGCTAGATTCAATATATCGTAGTATTGTTTTCTCACTTTTTTTATACTTTTAATACTAGTCATATTTTTACCAACCGTTATTGGTTTATCAGTTAAAACATGAATATTATTCTTTAAAGCAAATTCTATATACATATTATGAGCTTTAGGTTCCGTAGAAATAACAATATGTGTAATTTCCATTGTTTTACAAACAACTAATAATTGTTCTGAAATATCTTCAGGTAAATGTTCATAATCTTTGTATTTATCATCTATTTCAAAAAAACAAGTATTCTTAAAACCATTATTCACTAAATACTTTTTTACTGTTTCTTTTTGGGATTTTAAATCAACCACTAATGACAAAGTAGTATTGTGTTTTTTTAAATAATTCAAATATATTCTTTTAGCATGTGGTCCAAGTCCAATTAAAGCTACTTTATTTGCCATAATAGTTTCTCCCTTCAAATAAATTGATTACTATTATAACTGCAAATTCTAGTAAGTGGTAATATCAATTTTGCAAGGCACATTGCATATTTGATTATTTAAAAAGGTTATTTATAATAACCCTCTTATTTTTCATACTTGTTTTTATAATATTTTAATATTTCATAATCTCTTCTAACAATAAATTTAGTATGATATACACTTTCATATTTAGAAGCAATTAGTTTTTTCTCCGAATCTTTTATAGCTTCTATTGCTTGATCTAACTTCATCCATAATAACTTTGATCCTTCTTCTTGTTCTTTATTTGTTAAGTGTAATTTCTTTGTATCATTTATAACTTTTCCGACATATACAAATGAAGTTTGTTTAAAATTATCTTGACTCTTTAATTCTTCAATAGTTCCTAAGCATTTTGCTATTTCAATTTCACAACCTGATTCTTCTAACACTTCTCTTTTAAATGCTTGTTCAGGTTCTTCATTATCTTCAATTCCTCCACCTATTAATTTATATTCATTTTTGTTTATTTTATTTAAAATTGCTATTTCATTTTTATCATTTAAAACAATTCCTCTAGCACCTAATCTAATTCTTGGATTATCCATAGGAATACTTTTTAAATTAAAATCTTCATCTATTAATGTTTTTATACAATACATATACATTTCCCCATTTCCTTAATATTATAACATTATAAAATAAAAAAAAGAACTAGATGTTAGATTTTTCTAATACTAGTTCTACAAATTTTTTAGTAGTATCATTCATTGTTCTTTTGTGATATATAATTCCTATCGAATTAATTGGCATTTCTTCTTTTAAATTGATTTTAACTAAATCAGTATCTTTTATTTCATCTTCTATAAAATATCCAATATAATTATTCATTTTTACAAAATCTATCATTAATTTAGAATCTGGCATTTCAATAATAGGATTTAATTCAATATTATTTTTTTGTAATACTTCATCAAGTATTTGTCTTCTTCTAGAACTACCGGGTATAACTAAATTAAAATCACCTAAATCTTGTAAAGATTTTATTTTATTATTTGCAATTAATTCTTTAGTACATGCAAAACATGTCTTAAATTGTTCAATAAATTTTGTTTCAAATTCATATTTTTCAGTAGAATTAATATGAGGTAAATAATCTATTAAAACATCTATTCTATGTTTAACTAAATATTCATTTAAATTGGATGCACTATCTGTAACAATTTTAACATTAACTCTAGGATACTTTTTATTAAAGTCAGATAAATAATTTATTAATTTATAATCAGCAATATTTCTTGTTGTACCAATGACTAATTTTCCTGTAGTTTCATCCAAATTATTATTAAAATTGCTAAACATTTCATCTAATTGTTTATAAAGTCGTTCTCCATCTAGAGTTAACTTAATTCCTTTATTTGTCTTAATTAAAAGTTTTAATTCAAGTGCTTCTTCTAAATTTTTTATAGTTCTGCTTAAATTAGATTGAGATAAATAATGATTCTCCGCCGCTTGTGCAATACTGCTTTCTTTTGCAACTACATAAAAGTCATAATACATAGCTAAATAATTTCTTAGGTCATTCATACTACTTCACCCCTAAATTTGTTCTTTATAATACACTATATACCTCAAAAAGTCAATATTTCAAAAAAAACTATTAATTAAAATAGTTTTTTACAATATTAAATAAAACTTCTTTTTTAACTGGTTTTGCAATATATTCATCAAAACCTTCATTTAAATAATTTTGTCTATCTTCTGATTTGGCATTCGCTGTCAAAACAATTATAGGTTTTTCATAATTTAAAACTGTTTTCAATTTTTTCATTGTTTCAGTTCCTGACATATTTGGCATCATATCATCCATTAAAATTACATCATATTTTTCGCCACTTTTTATTAAATTAATGCACTCTTCTCCACTTGTACATGTCAACGTTTCTACATTATAACTTTCAAGCATCTTTTGTTCAATTTTAATATTAATCATATTATCGTCAACTATTAATACTCTATGCTTTGTTTCCATTTTAATTGATTCATCCATTGTAAATTCCTCCTTTGATTCTACTATTGATTGGCTTTGTGTTAAAAAGACTGTAAAAGTTGTCCCTTTTCCAACAATCGAATTAACAGTTATTTTACCACCTAGTAATTCAACTAATGATTTAGTTATCGCCAAACCTAATCCCGTACCTTCAATTGTAGTATTTGTAACATCTGAATCTCTTGAAAATTTTTCAAATAATTTATTATTTTCAATTAATTCTTTTTTTATTCCTCGTCCTGTATCACTAACTGTAATAATTAATTTACATTTATCATTTTCATTAATACATTTTACTGAAAATAATATTTTTCCATTATCCGTATATTTTATTGCGTTAGTTAATAAATTCGTGATAATTTGTTTTATTTTACCTTTATCACCATAAAGAACATTAGGTAAATCTTCTGCATATTCTTTAATAAACTCTATATTTTTTTCACCAATACGAGTTTTTAACAATTGATATAATTCATCAAAAGTTTCAATTGGATTGTAATTTTTTTCAATTATGTCTAATTTTCCTGATTCAATTTGAGTAATATCTAATATTCCACTAACAATTTCTAATAAATTATTTGAAGCATTAGTTAAATCGGATAATGATTCTTTTCCATCATCTGTTAAATTCTCAGTTTCTAATAATTGAGCAGATCCAATTACAGCATTTAAGGGTGTCCTTATTTCATGACTCATACTTGATAAAAAATCAGATTTAGCTTTATTAGCCAATTCTGCTTGTTGTTTTGCTATTTCCAATTTTTGCACCATTTTTATATCAGGATTTTCAATAGTATGATACATGAGTGAAGTAATAAATGTTTCCATATAAGTAATTAATAAAATTCCCGGATTGAACATCTGAAAAATCATTGCAAAAGATCCTACTCCTAAAAAAGCAAATAAAGGTAGATATTTTTTAGATTTTAAATTTTTATAATTTCTTAACATACAATAAAACATAATTAAAACTAATATTGACGAAATTATATATGTAAAATTAACACTTGGTCCTTCTGTGTATCTTACCGCAAAATCTTTTTCTACTACAAGTTTAATTGGTAAAATAAATGTAATAGCAATTATAATCCAATACACAATTGATAATATAGTCGTAGCTTTCTTTTTTATTCTAATTACAAGTTCTCTTTCATGTGATATATAATAAATATATATTGTAAAAACAAATGCCCATGTTATAATGCTAACTAAATATAATTTTAATATAATATTACTAATTATAGTATAATCAACATATATCTTTGCCGCTAAAGAACAAGCAATTTCAATAAGTAAGCCAAAAAAATTGACTATAATTAAAACACCATACATTTTGGTTTCTGGTGTTTCTATATGTTTTTTCAAATAGAATAACAATAAAATTAAAACACTAAATAATATTGCACTTAATGGAAAAAATAGCCCACTACCCATAATATCAACCTCTAATCCCTATTTCTATACTATAATAATTATAGCATAAAAAAACAATAAATACATACTTCCGTATGTATTTATT
>JAUNSM010000077.1 GCA_030539215.1 Clostridia bacterium | reverse complement strand
AGAGAATGGGATGTAAAGAGAATACTTACAAAGAATAATTATTTAATACATACAGATGCTATAAAAAATTATATTATGCCAGATAATGATTTTTATAAAAATAAAGAATGGTTAAAATATGCTGAAGAAGCGGATATTTTAAATGTAGCAGTATTTAATACAACTGCTAAAAAATGGAGAGAACTTAATCCAAAGTTGGCTCAAACATCTAATGTAAGAGATTATGCTACGATAAATGAACTTACTGTATTATCAAATTTGGAATCTCATAATGCAGAATTGATAAAAGATGGCAAAAGTAAAGAAGAAAGATTTGGAATTTTACAAACAATTGCTAAATATCAATTAAATATATTAAATAATGCTGAAGAGATAAAATTATTAGGAGCTAAAAATGATAATGAGTAATAATTAAATATATGTACAATAATAGGAGGTAATAGATATGGCAAAAGATATGTATCAAAAAAGAGCAGAACGAAAAGATAAAAAACTTGATGAAAAAGATAAAAGTTTACCATCAACAAACATCAACTGGTATCCAGGACATATGTTAAAAACTAAAAGGCAAATAATAGAAGATTTAAAGTTGATAGATATAGTTATAGAAATATTAGATGCTAGAATACCTATTTCTAGTAGGAATCCAGATATGAAACAAATAATACAAAATAAAAAGACAATTATAATATTAAATAAAAGTGATTTAGCAGTAGAAAGTGAAACAAAGAAGTGGATAGAGTATTATAAACAAAAAGGCATGATAACACTTGTTGTAGATGCTAATTTAGGAAAAGGAATTAAAGAACTATTAAAACAGATAGAAGAAGTTATGTTACAGGATATGAAGAAAGCTGCTGAAAAAGGAAGAATAAGAAAAAATATTAGAGTTATGATACTTGGCATACCAAATGTGGGTAAGTCATCATTAATAAATAGACTATGTAATAAAAAGTCTACAATAGTAGGAAACAGACCTGGTGTTACAAAACAGAAACAATGGGTAAGAATAGCAAATAATATAGAATTATTAGATACACCTGGCGTACTTTGGCCTAAATTTCAAGATGAAAATGTTGCATTGAATTTATCTTATACTGGTTCAATAAAAGATGAAATATTAGATATTACAGAAGTTGCGTTTAAATTATTAAAATATTTATATAAAAATTATCAAATTAGTTTAATAAATAGATATAATTTTACTCAAGAAGAGATACAAAGTCTAGCTACTCAATATGAAGATGATGAAATATATAATTTAATGAAATTGATTGGTAAAAAGAGAGGAGCAGTAGTAACAGGAGGAGAAATTGACGAAGAAAAGACTGCAAATATTATATTAAGTGATTTTAGAAGTGGAAAATTAGGAAGAATAACATTGGAGAGAGTAAGATGAAAAGTGAAAAAGAAGTTAATTTAATGTCACCATTAGTGTGGGCTTATGTAGGGGACTGCGTATATGAATTATTTATACGTACACATTTAGTAGAAACCACACATTTTAAACCACATAAGTTACATATAGAAGCAATTAAATATGTGAAAGCTAAAGCACAAGCAAAGATATTAGAAAATTTGCAAGAGATGCTAACTGACAAAGAAAAAGAAATTATAAGAAGAACAAGAAATACTGAAAATCACCATCTTCCAAAAAATGCAGATTTAACAGACTATACATATGCAACAGCATTTGAAGGGCTAATTGGATATTTATATTTAAGTAATCAAAAGAAAAGGCTTGAAGAAATATTAAATAAATGCATATAATAATATGTTAATATAACAGCGAAATCTTGACAAGAACATGCAAATAATGTTATAAATATAAATATATTAGACAATAATGGCCCCTTGGTCAAGCGGTTAAGACGCAGCCCTCTCAAGGCTGAATCATGGGTTCGATTCCCGTAGGGGTCACCACAAACAGAAGTCTCTGTTAGTTAAATTATTTAAGTTAGAAAATAATAATAATAAAATTTTATATAATAAACAAGACAAAGAATTTAAAGGTATAGAGATAATTGTAGGGATAAAATTAAAAACATCATATATTCAAGTAGAAGGAAGTAGTTCTTTAGGAATTGATAGTCTTAAATGACTTGAATAATAAAGAATGTTATAAAATCTTTCTTTATGAATGGCAAGAATTTTAACCATAGCAAATTTATGGTTGTTTTTGCTATATTCACGGAAGGGAGGTTTTTTTAATACAACCAAATAAAATAAAAGGGGAATAAAAATGCAAGAAAATGAATTAAAATATTATGAAAAAATAGGTCATTGGGATTTTAGCAATATAAAGTGTAAAACAGAAAAATTAACCAATTGGGATTTTTATAAAAAAATAAGAGAAAATACAACAGAGAAATTATTATGTTTAGATTTAGGAACAGGTGGAGGAGAAAAAGTTTTAGAAGACTATCCAAATGTAGGAATGATAATTGCTACAGATTTTTCAAAAGAAATGCTAAAAACAGCAATGGAAAACTTAAAGCGATATCCAGAAAAAAGAGTGAAATTTGTTTGGATGGACAACTTAAATATGACATTCCCAAAAGAGATTTTTGATTTAATTTCAGCTAGACACACAGTAATAAATGCAAAGCAAATATATGATTGCTTAGCACAAAATGGAGCATTAATAATAGAGGGGGTAGACAAAAAGGATTGTTGGGAAATAAAAGAAATATTTGGGAGAGGTCAAGCTTACAATGATGAAATAGCAATATCTGAAAAAGATTATTTAAATTTAAAAGAAGCAGGATTTACAAAGATTGAAAAAGTAGAAATACTAGAAAATGAATATTATGAAACAGAAAATGATTTGATGGCTCTTTTATTAAAAACACCTATATTAGATAATTTTTCTGAAATAAAAAACGATGACTTTGAACATATTCCTATCATTGAGAAAGAATTATTTGACCAGTATGTGGAAAAATATAAAACCGAAAAAGGAATTTTATTAAAAAGAAGATTGTACGGAATTGTTGCTATAAAATAAAAAACATATGTAAATTTATCAGGAACAGGAGATAAGGGTATTGAGACAATCTTAAAAAGGAGAATAGATATGAATGTATTAAGTAAATTGGATGAAATGAAGATACAATATGATATTATTGAGCATCAACCGGTATATACAGTTGAAGATGCTTATGTGGTAGAGGGAAAAATTGAAGGATTACCAGTAAAGAATTTATTTTTGAAAGACAAAAATAACAACTTCTATATTTATGTTTTAGAAGATAATAAAAAAGCAGATTTTAAATTACTAAAAGAAAAACTAGGTACAAGATTAGAATTTGGAACACCGGAAGAATTATTCAGTAAATTAAAATTATACCCAGGTTCTGTAGCTCCATTGGGAATTATTAATGATAATGGAAGTGTAAAATTGATTTTTGATAAAGATGTTGTAAACAAAAAAATATTAATTCATCCAAACAGAAATACAGCAACGATTTCAATTGAATATGTAGATTTAGTTAAGTTTTTAAATTTATTTAAAAACTCATATACAGTTGTATAAAACAAATAAAACAGCTAGTAAAATTTAATTACTAGCTGTTTCTAAACATTTTTCCATAATGTACAGTTTATCTTTATTTAACTCTTTTTTTCCATTTTGATATTCATAACCAAGTTTATGATAAAATTCACATCCAAAAATTGAAGCAGGAATTACTAATTTTTTAGCATGAATTTCTTGAGCATATTTTTCTATTTCTTTTAGTAAAAGTGTGCCAATACCACGTTTATGATGTTTAATATCAACAAATACAGTTAATATCCAATATTCACCATCATCGTTGTACCAAGACTTATCTATTCCAGCTGTACCAACAACAATATTATTTTCTAAAGCAACAAATACCTTAGTCCTTTGGGGAAAGCTTTTAGTTATTTCAGGAACAGTGTATTCTGTAGAAGATTTTTTTACATATTCTTCTCCATAATCTTTTATATTTATTTCAAATAAATTTTGGATAATTATCTTTGACATAGCTTCTGCATATTTTTCTTCATATTCTTTAATAACAATATTACTTAAATTATATGAAAGTCCACATTCTAATAAGTCAATATTATTTACAGTTGCTTTTCTTTCAGCAATAATTTTTCCACCCATTTTTTCGTAGAATTTTATTGAAGGAGAATTTTCTTTTAAACACCAAATTATCATATTTGTATAATTGTTTTTAACAAAATATTCTTTAGCAAAATCAAATAATTTACTACCAATACCGTGCCTTTTTAAAGAAGGCTCAACATATAAAACATGAATTTCTGCATTGTGCAAAGCGTCACTTTTATCATCAGGTTTTCCAAATCGTATAACACCTAAAATTTTGTCGTCTTCTTCATAAACATAGATATGATTATCTTTGTTCTGACTTAATATATATTTTTCCCATTTCTCACTTATAATGGTAGTAGACAGACTACTTAAGAAATTATCATCAATTAATCCTTTATACGCAGTTTGCCAACCAGAAATTATTAATTTTGCAATGTCAGAACTATGATTGCTGTTAGCTTGTCTAATCATAAAATCTCCTCCTTTTATAAAATATTTTTAAAATCTATTTATATCAAAATCTATTTTTAAATCTTGAATAATCATTTTTCCAATAATTAAAAAGATAAAATATTATTGTAGCTAAATTATATAAAGTAAGATATAAAAAGTCAAGGGAATAGAATATTCATAATACAAAAGATAAACCTGTTGACTTAGATGTAGATTTATTATACAATATAGAAACAGACCTAGAAGTTCACATGAAAGGACACAGGTCACTACAAAAAACTTTTAAGGAGTGAAGAATATGTCAGAAAATATTCAAAACAATGAAGAACAATTAGACGAAAATCATTTAATAGCAATTAGAAAAGAAAAGTTAAAGGAATTACAAGAGCAAGGTAAAAATCCTTTTGAAATAACAAAATATAATAGAACACATTTAAGTAGAGAAATAAAAGATAATTACGCTAAATTAGAAGGAAAAGATGTATCTGTTGCAGGTAGAATAATGGCAAAAAGA
>JAUNSM010000076.1 GCA_030539215.1 Clostridia bacterium | reverse complement strand
AAGCATTTTCAATGCTTGCATTAATTTTTATGTTATAAAAGTGTCAAATTCCCGAGATACCAATATCATTGTCAGAATTAGCAGATTATTTAGTTATAGATAGAACAGCAATGATGAAACAATTCAGAAAATTACAAGATAAAAAAATAATATTAAAGAAAAAAAACAAGATTACTATAATTGATAAAGATATTTTAGAATAAAAAAATAGAAAATTATATTTTACTTATAATGTAAAATGATGTATAATTAACAAAGTAATAAAGATAGTATATAATTTATTTTAGGAGGTATTATTATGGTAATAGCAATAGTCGGAGCAAACTGGGGAGATGAAGGAAAAGGCAAAATGAGTGATTTATTGTCAAAAGATGCAGAAGTAGTAGTAAGATTTCAAGGAGGAGCAAATGCTGGGCACACAATAATTAATGAATATGGAAAAACAGCTCTGCACATTTTACCATCTGGAATTTTTAGAGAAAATGTAGTAAACGTAATTGGCCAAGGGGTTGCATTTGATATTAATGCATTTTTTAGAGAATTAGAAGAAGTAAAATCTAAAGGTATGAAAAATCCTAATATTGTTATTTCAGATAGAGTTCAAATTTTAATGCCATATCATATTAAACTTGATGAAATGGAAGAAGAACGTCTTGGAAAAATGAATTTTGGTTCCACAAAATCTGGTATAGCACCATTTTATGCAGATAAATATGCAAAAATAGGAATACAAATATCAGAAATATATGATGATGAATATTTAAAGAACAGATTAACAAACATTTTGACAGCAAAGAACAAAACAATAGCAGCATTATATGGAGAAGAAAAACAAATAAATATAGATGAAATGTATGAATTTTTAATAGAGTCAAGAGAAACAATAAAACCTTATCTTTGTGATGTATCTAAATTCCTTAATGACAAAATAAAAAACAATAAAAACATTATATTAGAAGGACAATTAGGCTCATTAAGAGATTTAGATAATGGAATATATCCATTCACAACATCATCTTCACCTGTTGCAGGGTTTGGAGCAGTAGGTGCAGGCATTCCGCCATATGAAATAAAGAAAATTTATACAATTACTAAAGCATATTCAACTTGTGTAGGCGTAGGAGCTTTTGCAACAGAAATATTTGGTGATGAAGCAAAAGAATTAAGAGACAGAGGTGGAGAATATGGTGCAAAAACAGGAAGACCTAGAAGGGTTGGCTGGTTTGATGCTGTTGCAACTAGATATGGCTGTATGATTCAAGGAGCTACAGATGTAGTTATGTCTATGGTTGATGTATTAGGATATCTTGACAAAATACCAGTATGTACAGCATATGAAATAGATGGAAAAGTAGTAAAAGATTTTCCAACGACATTATCTTTAAATAAAGCAAAACCAATTTATGAATATTTAGAAGGTTGGAAATGTAATATAAGTGATATTAAGGAATATAAGGATTTGCCAGAAAATACTAAAAAATATATAGAATTTATTGAAAAAGAAATAGGATATCCAATTAAAATGATTGGTAATGGACCTAAAAGAGAAGAAATAATAGAAAAACCATAAAGGTAGCTATTTTAAATAAACCAATAGATAATAATAAAAACTTTATTTCAAGTAAAATTGAAATATTAAATATGGTTTTGTAGTAAAATAAATGTTATTCAAAGGAGATGAAGAAGAAGTTTCTGCAATTTATGATATTTGAGGGGTAAAAGGTGAAATTTATGAAAAAGAAAGTTTTAATTGGAATAATAATAGTATTACTTTTATTATTGTTAATTCCTATTCCTATGAGATTAAAAGATGGAGGAAGTATTGAATATAAAGCAATTCTATATACAATAACAAAATATCATCAATTAGTTCCAATATCAGAAACACAAGAAATACAATATATTGATGGTATAGGAATTAAAATATTAGGAATGGAAATTTATAATAATACAAAAGATAATATTAAACCACCACAATTAGAAGTATATACAAGTTCTACTAACAAAGCAAAATGTATAACAGGTTCTTATAGTTGGCAAGAAACATCAGAAAATGGCAAAATTACTTCTGTACAAGCAGATGCACTTCATCCAATAGATTTTGAATATACAGAAAATAATATTTTAAATATACAAGAAGATGTTATTATATATCTTGAAAATAAAGATATAAATATAAAAAATGTAAAGATACAGAGTGTAAAAGAAAAAAGCGAATTATTATCAGAAATTGAAATAGATAAACTTAAAAAGAAGATTAATTTAATTGATATACCAGTAGGAGAATATATTTTAGAGATTAATGTAAGTTATTCTCAAGGAGATGTTTGTTATGGTGTAAGAGTTAATATAGTAGATATGTTACCTGGACAGGAATCAGTTGTATATGAAAAAATTAGTGATTCAAATTTAATTGCAGAAGGAACATCAACAGACATTTTAGTAAAATATAATGGTATATTATATGGAAAATCTTTTGCTATGATTGATTTTGCAGGCAACTTAGATAATTACATTGGAATTATAGATAAATTGATAGATAAAGAACATGTTCCAGTATTAAATGGAGAAACAAATATTAAAGAAATTTTAAATGCAAAAGTGCTTTCTGTTGGAGATAGAACAATGGTACTTGAATATAATAATGAAGCTGTATTATTTGAAAAAATAAAATCAGCAGACAATTTTGAAATACTTTTCTATGAAAAACAGCCAATAGATAGTTATAAAACTTATACAATATTAGGCAAATCAGAGACAAAAAAGTATGACTATACTGTATATGGCCATAATGGAAGTGTGAATATCAGAATTGATGGAAAAGATTATTCTTTGAAAGAAGCATTAGTGGAAAATAAAATTACAATGGATGAAATAATTGCAAAAGCAAATATAGATTTAAAAAATGGAAAAATCACAGGGGAAACATACAAAGATGGTGGTAGCATAGTATATAAATATGATACTTATACAATTATAAAATGCCATACTTTAGATGGAAATAGAGATGTTTATATCGGCGTACCAAGTATGACTATAAATGATGTTTTATAAATACTAATTAGCATTACTATTTATTAGTAGTGCTATTATTTTATAAAAAAATGAAACCATTTATAGAGCAGATGGTTGGCATTGCTAAAAATCTGCTTTTTTAAATAAAATATAAAAAATTTTTAAAAAAACCTTGAAGTATAAATAATATTTATTATAATAATATTAATGGCGTCATAAAAATATTGAAAGGAATGATAATATGAACAATTTAGAATTAAGAGTAATTGGCAGTATTGAAACAGACAATGGATTTAAAATTAAGATAAACAAGGAGTATGTTAATGCTTTAAAAGGAATAAGCGATTTTAAATATATACAAGTGGTATATTGGTTTGACAAGGTAGATAATAGAGATTTAATTATTGAAAATAAGCCATATAAAAAAGGACCTGAAGAATTAGGAGTATTTGCGACAAGAACTCCATTTAGACCAAATCCTATAGGAATAGAAACTGTTTACTTGCAAAATGTGGATTTAGAAAATGGTGTGCTATATATTCCATATATAGATGCATTTAATAATACACCTGTATTAGATATAAAACCATATATTCCAAGCATTGATAGAGTAGAAAATCCTGATATGCCAGAGTGGTGTAAAAATTGGCCTGATTGCTATGAAAAATCTGGAGAATTTAACTGGGAAGATGTATTTAATTTTTAGGAGGTATTATGCTAAAAGATTATATAAATAATAAGCCAATAATTGAAGGCGAAAGACTTATTTTAAGACCTTTAATAAAAACGGATGTAGAAGATTTAAGAGAATGGACTCCTAATAAAGAAATATATACTTTTTGGGGAAAGAATCCTGGTAAGGCTGATTTGAAACCAGAATTACTATTTGAAAAACCAGAAAAACCAAGTAAAAGCTTTCATTTAGGAATTGAATTAAAAGAAAATAAAAAAGTTATAGGAGACATTTACATTTATCTAATTGAAAAAGATAAAAAGGCAAAAGTTGCAATTAGATTAAATCCAAAATATCATAATATGGGTATTGGAACAGAAGCAGTAAACACTATGGTAAAATGGTGTTTTGATAATACAGAATTACAAATTATATGGTCTGATGTTAATAAAGAAAACATTGCTTCAATAAAATTATTAGAAAAATGTAATTTCAAGAAAATAGAAGAAGTTAAGCAAGGTAAAATGGTTTCAACAATTTGTGATTATTATGTTTATGAATTATATAAATAAAAAATTGAAAGGGGAATTAAAAAATGAACGAATATGTAAATTTAACATTAGAAAATATTGATGAGGAGCATATATGTTGTGCCATTGGCGATCCTAAACATCAAGAAGGTGTAGATAGTAAAAAAGAATGGATTAAAAACAAATTAAAAGATGGACATGTATTTAGAAAACTAGATGCAAGAGGGAAAATATTTATTGAATATGAGCCAATAGAAACAGCTTGGGTTCCGATTAGTGGTAAAAATTATGAATATATTTATTGCTTATGGGTAGCAGGAAGTTTTAAAGGAAAAGGAATTGGAAAAGAATTATTAGAATATGCAATAAACAATTCAAAAGAAAAAGCTAAAAGTGGTATCTGTACTTTAGTTTCTAAAAAAAAGAAGCCATTTTTAGGGGAAAAGAAATTTTTTGAACATTACGGTTTTGAAGTAGTAGATAGTATTGGAGATTATGAATTATTAGCATTAAAATTTGATAATAGTGAAACACCTAAATTTAATGATACTGCAAGAACTATGAAAATAGATAAACAACACTTTACAATTTATTACAGTAATGAATGTCCTTATGTAGAATATGAAGTAAAAGAATTATCAGATTATGCTAAAGAAAAGAATATAAAACTTGAGTTTATAAAAATTGATTCATTAGAAAAAGCAAAAAATGCGCCATGTATTTTAAATAATTGGGCTAATTTTTATAAAGGAGAATTTATATCTAATACCATACTAAATGCAAATTCATTTAAAAAACTGATAGAGGGGTAAAAGGTGAAATTTATGAAAAAGAAAGTTTTAATTGAAATAATAGTAGATTTGATTTTTATTTTACAAATGGTAAAATTAAATAATACACCCTTAAGATAAAAAGTGACACATA
>JAUNSM010000014.1 GCA_030539215.1 Clostridia bacterium | reverse complement strand
AAGCAGCAGCAGGAATGTATAATAATTTTGCAAGTATACCATTTATTTATACAGATACTAATTATAATAACCTTTCAAATAAATATAATATAGGATATTATAACGCAGTAACAAAAGATGGAACAAGTGTAGAAGAAAATACAAATGGAGGAAATTTATTCTTAACAGGAAACGCAGATAAAGTAAGAATGTTAACATTGCCAGAAATAAATAATGCGATAGGAAAGAGTGCAATAAATGAATGGAATTATACAATATCAGATTCAGAAGAGCCAGCTCCAGGATTATTTAAATTAGATCAATTAAAAAAGATAACAGGATTAAGTGGATATACCTACAACACCGGCTACTACTGGTTGGCCTCTCCGTATAGCAGTAACACTCGCAGCGTGCGCAGTGTGTACTATAGCGGCAGTGTGGGCAACGGCAATAGCAATACCTTTGGGGTTCGTCCCGCAGTTTCTCTGGGCTCTGATATCTCCTATAAAGTAGAGCGAGAGTCAGAAAATGGATTTAGTTATTTAGTATTGAGTAAAGTTTCTGCAGAGTAAAAAGCCCGCCGTGTGGCCTAGCGTCACACGGCGGATAGGGGGAGAAGCATTTTATGGCAATGATTACAATGGTTAGAGCAATTAAACAGATACATTCTAAAGATTTAGTGTTAATAAAAATAGGTAAGAAAAAAATATTTGCATTTTAACTATTAAAAGAGCCTTCATTTATAGTGAAAGCTCTTTTTTCTTCTCAAAAACCATTATCTAGTAACAAATTATCCATATAAATTAAAAAATGAGTATTCACACAACTAAAAATATGTTATAATAATTAAAGTTGTGTAAAAAATAAATAAAAGAGGTGATTTTATGTTAAATATATATAATACAGATATAGAGACTAATAAATTTGAGAAAATAAAAGAATTTAAACCAGGTGCTTGGATTAGTTTAGTAAACCCATCAGAAGAAGAAATAGCAAAAGTGTGCTCAAATTTAAAAATAGAAGATGAGTTTATAAGATACCCTCTTGATTATGAAGAACAAGCCAGAATAGATATAGAAGATGATATGACTTTATTTGTTATAGATGTTCCTATAATAGAGGAAGATAAAGATAAAAAATTATATTCTACTATGCCATTAGGATTAATTGTAGTAAGAGATACATTTTTTATTACAGTATCATTAAAGAAAAATAGAATAATAGATGCTTTTGAAAATGGAAAAGTGAAAGGAATGTATACATACAAAAAGACAAGATTTCTTTTACAAATATTGTATTTAAATGCATCATATTATTTAAATGATTTGAAAAAAATAAACAAAGAAGCAGAAAATACAGTGTTAGCATTACAAAAATCAATGAAAAATAAAGAATTAATACAATTGTTAAATTTAGAAAACAGCCTAGTCTATATAACTACTTCATTAAGAGCAAATGAATTAGTGATGGAAAAAGCTGCAAGAGGAAAAACCCTAAAAGCATATGAAGAAGATGATGAAATATTAGAGGATGCAATGATAGAAAATAGACAAGCTATGGAGATGGGTAAAATTTATAGTGATATTTTAAGTGGTACAATGGATGCGTATGCTTCAATAATTTCTAACAATTTAAATGTTGTAATGAAATTATTAGCATCAATTACAATTATATTATCAGTTCCAACATTAATTGCAAGTATTTGGGGGATGAATGTTCCATTACCATTTGCAAATAATGCACATGGATTTGCAATAGTAATTGGAATATCAATAATAATATCAACAGTAGCTTTTGTATGGCTAAGAAAAAAGGATATGTTATAGGAGGAATAATGTTAAATACAGTTGGAGCAACAGTAAGATTTGGGAAAAGAATTTTATTTGAAGATGTAAATATAAAATTTACAAAGGGTAATTGCTATGGATTAATTGGTGCTAATGGAGCAGGAAAGTCAACATTTTTAAAGGTTTTGTCAGGAGAATTAGAACCAAGCAAAGGCGAAATATCAATTGGAAAAGGTGAAAGATTATCTACATTAAAACAAGACCATTTTGCATATGAAGAAAATACAATTATGGATGTAGTTATAATGGGCAATGAAGAGCTTTATACCATAATGAAAAAAAAGGAAAAAATATATGCAAAACCAGATTTTTCTGAAGAAGATGGATTAAAGGCAGCAAAATTAGAGGAAAGATTTGGAGAACTAGATGGTTGGAATGCTGAATCAGATGCTGCTATATTATTAAATAATTTAGGGATACCTGCAAGTATGCATTATAAATTAATGAAGGAAATAGAAGCAAAAGATAAAGTAAAGGTATTGTTGGCACAAAGTTTGTTTGGAAACCCAGATATTCTTTTACTAGATGAGCCTACAAATGATTTAGATTTAAAAAGTATTAATTGGTTACAAGAATTTTTAATAGATTTTGATAATACTGTAATAGTAGTATCTCATGATAGATATTTTTTGAATAAAGTTTGTACACATATAGCAGATGTTGATTTTGGAAAAATAAAAGTTTATCCAGGTAATTATGATTTTTGGTATGAGTCTAGTCAGTTAGCTTTAAAACAGGCAAAAGAAGCAAATAAGAAAAAAGAAGAGAAAATAAAAGAGTTACAAGAGTTTATAGCAAGATTTAGTGCTAATGCTTCAAAATCAAAACAAGCAACATCAAGAAAAAAATCATTAGAAAAAATAGAGTTAGAAGAAATAAAAGCATCAAATAGAAAATATCCATATATAGATTTTAAGCCAGATAGAGAACCTGGCAAAGAAATTCTTACAGTAAAAAAATTGTGTAAAAGTATTAATGGAGAAGAAATTTTAAAAGATGTGTCTTTTTCAGTAAAAGCAGACAATAAAATTGCTATTATTTCAGATAATGAAGTTGCAACTACTTTGTTATTTCAAATAATTGCTGGAGAAATAGAGCAAGATTCAGGAGAAATAATATGGGGACAAACAATAACAAAAGATTTTTTTCCAAAAGACAATTCATATTTATTTAAAAATGACAAAATATTAGTAGAATGGTTAAGACAATATTCAAAAGATCCAGACGAGACATATGTAAGAGGTTTTTTAGGAAGAATGTTATTTTCAGGAGATGAAGCATTAAAAAGTGTAAAAGTGTTATCAGGAGGAGAAAAAGTAAGATGCGTATTATCAAAGCTAATGCTTTCTGGTGCTAATTTTTTAATATTTGATGAGCCAACTAATCATTTAGATATGGAGGCAATTACTGCTTTAAATGAAGGAATGAAAAAATTTAAAGGAAATATATTATTTACATCACATGACCATCAGCTAACAGAAACAGTAGCTAATAGAATTATAGATTTAAGAAAAAATAATATTATAGATAGAGAATGCACATATAATGAATATTTAGAAATAGAATAACTTACTGTAAAGACGGTCATGGGTTGCTCAAGCCTAATAAAATCATATATAAAGGACGTGCATTGCACGTCCTTGCTTTGAAAATTCATTATTCTGGATTGTATTTTTTTCTAATAGCTTCAATTTTTTCATATTCATTACTTAATATATCTAAAAAAACATCTGCTAAATTAGGATCAAATTGTGTACCTTTGCATTTTTCAATTTCGCTTTTAACTATATCTAAAGATAATGAAGCTCTATAAGTTCTTTTTGATGTCATAGCATCAAATGCATCTGCGATGGCGGCAATTCTAGCTAAATAAGGTATGTTTTCACCTTTTAATTTTGAAGGATAACCATTGCCATCATATCGTTCATGATGATGTTTTACAATAGGAATAACATCTTGAAAAATAGTGGCATTGCATAAAATATGAGCACCTATTGCAGGGTGATTTTTTATTTCAGAATATTCATTATCAGTAAGTTTAGTATCTTTTAATAAAATGCTATCTGGAACTCCAATTTTACCAATGTCATGAAACAAACCGCCAATTTTTAATGTATTAATATCTGCTTCTGAAAGATTTATCTTATTTCCTAATAATACTGAATATTCAGAAACTCTATCTGAATGACCTCTTGTGTAAGTATCTTTTGCTTCCACAGTAAAGCGTAAAGTTTCTATGCTTTCCATATAAGCTTTTTCTAATTTATCATAAGTATCTTTTAATTCGGAATTTATTTTTCTTATTAAATTCATTTGAGAGATTGCTTTTACACCGGATTCAACTAATAAAAGCAATTGATCAAATTTATCACTTTTTTCACAATATCCTTGAATGTCCAATCTTCGAATTGTTTCTAATGGAGGGGCTAAATCTTTATGACCTGTAAGCAACAATATATATAAATCCTTGTTAAATTTACGAATAGCTTCAACTACTTGGTCTCCATGAAATGGTGTCATAATAAAGTCCAGTAACATTAAATCAAAATGTTCTACTTCTACTCTTTCAATGGCCTCCATGGGGTCGGAGATTCCAACAAAACTATATCCAGATTTATTTAAGAAGACTTTTAAAGAGTCTAAAATTCCGGTTTCATCATCTACTGCTATAATCTTATATTGAGAGTTGTCATTTGAATTAATACCTTTTCTCATAATGGATTCCTCCCTTATATTATCATATATAAATTATATTCAAAGAAAACAAAAAAAGAGATAAAAAAACATAAAAAGTTATAACTCTTATATTCACAAATAAGTATTTGTATGGTATAATTACACATAGCATAAGCCATCTGGAGGATATTAGAATGATTTTTAAAGATTACTATAAAATTTTAGGATTAGAAACAAACAGAGTTAATTTAAGTGAAATAAAAATAGCTTTTAGAGAGCAAGCAAAAAAGTATCATCCTGATGTAAATGGCGGAAATGCTAAAACAGAAGAGCGATTTAAAGATATTAATGAGGCATATAAAGTATTAGGCAATTCAGGAACCAAAAGGAAATACGACAGAATGTGGCATACACATGTCGAAAAAAAACAGACAAAACAAATATATGAAGAAAGTAAAAGAGAAAAAGACTCAATATTTAGTGATTTTTTTAATATGTTTTTTGGAATTCCAACTGAAACAAAAAATGAAAAAGTTAAAAAAAGAGTAGCTATAAAAGGAGATAACATTGAAACAGAAATAAATGTTGGAATAGAAGATGCATATTTTGGAACAGAAAAAAAGATATCTTTAAGAACGGTAAATGGAAAAATGAAAACATTTTTAGTAAAAATACCGGAAGGAATAAGAGATGGAGAGAAAATAAGATTATTAGGACAAGGTAAACTTGGTCAAAATGGTGGAAAAAATGGAGATATGTTTATAAAAATTAACATACAAAACAATTCCAAATTTTATTTAGAAGGATATGACATAAAAATAGATTTATATTTAACTCCTTGGGAGGCAGCACTTGGTAAAAGAGTAAGCATAAATTCAATAGATGATGAAGTATCATTATATGTACCTCCAGGAATACAAAGTGGAGAAAAGGTAAGAATACCAAAAAAAGGATACAAAGATGGAATGGGGAGTAGAGGAGATTTAATTGCAGAAATAAAAACAGTAGTCCCTAAAAAACTTACACAAGAGGAAAAAGAATTATTTGAAAAATTGAAAAATATATCTAAATTTAATCCAAGAGAAAAAAGTTCACATAACTAATTGGAAAGCATTGACATTGAATGCTTTTTAAGGTATAATTATAAAGTAATTATACGAACGACAAAATGCATTAATATATGTAGAAATGAGGTGCTAAATAAAATATGGAAGAATTTATACAAGGAAAGCATTTTAGTATAACAGACCCACAAAATGTAAACACAGTTATTTATCAAATAAATAAAACAGAAAAAGAAATTTCTAAAAGTGCTCCTAAATTTACTGTAGAAAGACTAGAATTTACAGAAGAATTAATAGGAGAAAAAAAGAAAAAAACTTTTTATATAGATGAACCTAATCCACAAGGTAATAAGCTGGCAATTCTTTCATTTGGAAAAGAAAAAGTAGTTATAAACAATGGAATTTTAGAGGGTGATAAAGTAATTATATCTAAAAAACCAATGCCATTTAAATTTAAAACATTATACAATAATGAAAAAACAGAATATAAAGAGGTAGAATACACACCAAATTTAAAAAGACCTATTTCAATTATTGATCCAGAAACAACAGAAGAAGTAAAACCCGTTTTATATTTTGATGAAAAGACAAATGAAGTTAAAGGGAAATGTACATTAAAACCAAATAAAACTTATTTTGCATTTGAAATAAGAGATGTAAATAATAATGGATTTAATCTAGTAGGAGGGACACCTACTTTTACAAACTAAGGGAGGAATTGTAATGAATATTGAATGGCCACCTGAAGAAAGGGTTAACTTTAATGCTAAAAATCCAGATAAAACGAATGGATTAGTAATTAAAGCTGAAACAGGCGGAAAGCCTAGAGATAACAAAACAAATCAAAAAGAAGATCAATTGGAACACAAATGAAAAGGTGAATATATATGGGGTATAAAATAAAAAATACAATTAGAAAAAGTAAAGCAACATTTATAATATTAGCAGTACTATGGGTTATATTATCCATAGTATTAGTTTCGGCGTTAACAATTAGTATAACAGATGCTACAGTGGAACGGAATATTCAATTTGGAGAATTTTATACAAAATATATTTAATAATATAGGAAACATAGGAGATAATATAAGTAAAGTTTTTCAAAGCAAATATATAAACACATTTTTAAAAACAGAAGGATATTTTTCAATTATTTTATTATTATTTGCAACAGTGGGATTTGTAAAATCAATGCCTAAAAACGAATATACGGATATAGAAAGTGGTTCAAGTGATTGGGCAAAGGGTGAACAGTATAGTATATTAAGCAAAAAGAGAGGAATACTTCTTGCAGAAAATCATTATTTACCAGTTGATAAAAGAGGAAACACCAATGTTTTAGTTGTAGGACGGTTCAGGTTCACGGAAAATCTGCTTCTTATGTTATACCAAATGCATATCAATTATTAGGCTCATATGTTTTTACAGACCCTAAAGGTGAATTATATGATAAAACAGCAGGATACTTAAAAAGTAAAGGTTATGAAATAAAAATATTAAATTTAGTAAATCCAAGAAATAGTGATGGATATAACCCTTTGGTGCACATACAAAACGAAATAGATGTAGATGTTATAGCAAATACAATTGTTAAAGGACAAAGTGATATAAAAAATCAAGCAGACCCATATTGGGATGATATGGCAGAAATGTTATTAAAAGCATTAATATATTACTTATTAGCAACAAGGCCAGAAGAAGAGCAAAATTTAGCTAGTTGTGCGGAGTTAGTTAGAGCTGCAAATAATAATGGTTCAGGCAATTTATTAACAGAATTAATAAATCAATTACCATATGATCATCCATCAAGAATGTTTTATAAATCAGTTGAAATTGCATCAGACAAAACATATAGTTCTATATTATCTTCATTACAATCAAAACTTGGTAAATTCGATTCTAAAGAAATAGCAGAACTTACATCAACAAATACAATAGATTTTGAAGAAATAGGGAAAAAAAAGACAGCATTATATGTAATTTCTTCTGATACACATGCAGCATATGATTTTTTGCTTACAATATTTTTCTCTCAAATGATACAAAGATTATATGATTTTGCAGATATTAGTGGAGGAACGCTTCCTCAGCCTACATATTTTATATTAGATGAGTTTGCTAATATAGGAAGAATACCAGATTTCGACAAAAAGATTTCTACTTCAAGGAGTAGAAAAATATCTTTTAGTGTTATTTTACAAAATTTAGATCAATTAGAGGCAGTTTATGAAAAGTCTTATGAAACAATAATAGGTAATTGTGATACTACTTTATTTTTAGGAAGTAATTCACAAAAAACAGTAGAATATTTTTCTAAAGAATTAGGAGAAAAAACTATAAACAGAGATAGTTGGTCAGTAAATAAAGATAAAAACATGTGGCGACAAGGATATACCAAAGGAGATCAAATTATGGCAAGAGCTCTTATGACGCCAGATGAATTAAGAAGATTAGATGATAATAAGTGTATTATATTTGAAAAAGGTGTTAAGCCAATACAAGCTTTAAAGTATTATTATTTTAAATATAATACTATAAAATTAGTAAATCGTTTTGCATGTAGTCATAATGATATAGATCCAATTGATAGAGGAAAATGGAGAAAATATAATCCATATAATCCTTATGTGGAAGAATTAGAAAATAAAAAAGACAATTCAAAAATTGAAAGTTTAGATGATTTATTTGAAGAAAATGATTTTAAAAATATAGATGAAGTTGCACCAGAATTACCACAAGAAGAGATAAAAAATGGTAAGAATGAAGAGAAAGAATTATTATCATTTGATGTACAAAAGGAGTTAGAAGCAAAATTTGATGAACTATTTGGTGCATTAGAAGATGAAAATAATAATGATTAACAAATTAATTTAAAGGACAGATGTTTTATCTGTCCTTTATTAATGGTATTTCTATATAAAATATTGTTCCTTGACCTTGTTTAGTTTTATATTTTAAAGAACCATTAAAATGGGCTTTAATATTAGAATAAGACATAAATAGTCCTAATCCAGAGCCATTTTTACCTTTTGTTGTTATCATTTCTTTAAATAAACTTTTTTGGACTTTTTCAGGTAAACCTCCAGCATAATCTTGTATTTTCAATATTAATTTTTGATTGTCTTTGTAAACAGTAAGATCAATATTTTCATTAGATTTGCCTTGACTTTGATATGCCTGTATAGCATTTGAAATAATATTGTTAACAACTTGTACTAAACTATTAATATTGCCTTTTATACTAGTGCTTTGGCTAATTTTAGATTGAATATTTAAATTAATGATGGCATTTTTTAATTCATGTTTCATCAAAATATTAACCATTTTTAACAATTCATTAATACTAAAATCTGTACTTGTTTGGTCTCCAAAAGCCACAGCTTGTCCTTTTATAGCAGTGATAACATCAGACATATATGATAAATGAGTTTTAATTTTATCAATCCATTCCTTCATTTCACCTGCAATTTCATGATGATCTTCTATTGTAACTTCTGCATCTCCAATACTAGTTTCATATTCTTTTATTAAATCTAAAATTCCTTCACTAGCACCAGCAATAGACATAATAGGAGTTTTTAAATTATGTGCAATTCCACCAATCATTTGTCCGAAGTGAAGCTAAACGTTCTTTTTCAATAAGCATATCTTGATTATTTTTAATAGTCTGCATATCTAAATTATGCTGAGTAACATCTTTAAGAAGAATAAGAGCACCTAAAAAGTTTCCTTTAGATTCAATGCTATTAATTTCAATATGAAAATATTTATTAATTTTATCAAAATGTTTATTTATTGAAACAGTAGTTTTACTGGATTTAACATTTTCTAAAGCCTTTATTAAAACCTTTGTATTTATATTTAAATCTTTATATTCTTTTATTAATGCAAATAAATCTTTGTTTCTAAGTTTATTATCAGTAACACCAAAAACGTTTAAAAGTGTATGATTAAAATCGCTAATTCTATTATCTTCATTTATAATTAAATATGAATCAGACATTCTATCTACAACCTTTTGGAGAGCAATTGGCGCAATACTTAAGAAGTTATATTTAAATATGGCAAGAGCAATAAATAATATTGCGGCAGCAAAAGAAATAGGAGTAGCATATACAGATAAATCTAATATTCCAAAAGTAGCAAGAATATTAATAAATAGTGATACGAAAGCTCCTAGACAAATTAATAAAGATTGTCTAGAAAAAAAACCAGCATTTTTAATACTATAATATAATAAATAAATTAAACCTATAATAATACAACCATATGAATATAGAGAATGAATTATAAAATATGGACCAAAAACAGTACTTTTTATTTGTATAGAATAAAATTTGTAAAACAAATGATGATAATCATTTGTCCAAACCACTGTTAATGATAATATTGGTATTATAAATAGCAATAGATATCTTTTACTTAATTCAATTTTAGTATTAGCAAAAATTGATGACATAATTAATATAAAAACAGGTAAAAGACATGCGGGAATATAAACGAAATATTCAAAAACAATAGGGTCAATATTAAGGGTTGTAGATAAAGAAAGTTGCAATAAAATCCCTACAAACCAAAGAAATAGTAATATACATATAATAATATAAATTTTGTGTAATTGATTTTTCTTTTTAATATTTACTAAAAATATAATCATAAAACTTACAACTAGTAATGGGACAAATAACAATAATATATTTAAACCAAACACTATAATACCCTCCTTAATACCTCAACAAAATTTTTTAAATAACTTTTTCCTATTTTAGGCCATCTAAATCCTAGTTTATTTAAATAATCTATTGTAAATTCTGATTTAATAATTATATCAGTATTATATAGTAAATGTAAATCTTTATCAAAATCGTTTACTAAAACATTTAAAGTTTCTTTTTTCTTTTTATTATTTAAAAATAAATTTACAGCATTAATGAAATCTTGTTCAGAAACAATCTTAATAAAATAATTTGATTTTTTAAATAAATTAAAACATTGTTCTAAAAACACATGATTATGATTAAATAAATGAAAAATTCTATTATTTTCAGTAGGATGAGTAATTATTTTCATAACAGCATATGCTGCTGAATCTATAGGGGTAAATTCTAAATAAATATCTTTTATATAATCAGGAATACATCCAATTTTTATTAATGATATTATTCTATTAATATATGCATTATCTAAAATGTTTTCTTGAAACATGCCATCTTTAAATCTAGGCATTAGATTTCCCATACGCAAAATATATGCATCTAATCCATTATTTATAGCATCTAAAACACAGCATTCTGCTTCAAATTTACTTCTGGTATAAACATTTTCTAAAGATTGTTTAATATATAAATTATTCTCTCTGAAATAAGCTTGATTTTCAAAGGTTTGTTTTATACTAGAACTATCAAAAGAATTACCTGAAACACTTAAAGTTGAAATTTGATAAAACTTTTTATTAAAGCTAGTGCAAAAATCAATCATATGTTTAACACTTTTAGTATTTACATTATAAAAGTCAGTATAAGACCCGTAATGATCTACTTTTGCAGCACTATTTATAACTATATTAATAGAATTGGCTAAAGATAATAAGTCATCTTGGCTTAGTCCAAAGCCTGGACTACAAATGTCACCAGTAATTGCAAAAATTCTTTTACCAATCAATTTATCATATTGTTTACCAAAGTAGTAATTTAATTTTTGATACAATTTAGTTTGTGCTGTAATTCCTGGTTCATTTCTTATTATACAATAAACATTTCCTTTTTCATTCTTAATAAATGAATCTAGTATATGCGCACCTAAAAAGCCTGTTACTCCAGTTAATAAAATATTTTTAGATGGCACATGTTTTATTTTAGAAATTATGATATTATTTTTTTCTAATATTGAAGTGCATTGTGAAGTAGTTTCTTTCAAAGTATTGTAATTAATTTTTTGTTCATCAGATTCCATTTTTTTGATTAAATCCGAAATAGTAGGAAAATTAAATATATCTGCGTATTGAATATTTTTCGAAATTTTTAATAATTCAATATTAAGATTCATAGCTAAAACAGAATCTCCACCTAATTCAAAAAAATTATCATTTATTCCAACAGGCTTAGTATTTAATATTGTTTCCCAAATTGAAACTAATTTAATTTCTAATTCTGTTTTTGGCGCTACATATTTTTCTTTGTTAACATTTAATATATCAGATGGTATAGGTAATGATTTTTTGTCAATTTTGCCATTTGGAGTATATTTAAATTCATCTAAAGCTGTAAAATAAGAAGGTATCATATAATTAGGAAGAGATTCAGATAAATATTTTCTTAAAACACTTCTTTTTATTCGCTTACTTGCAACAAAATATGCAGAAATAAATTCTCTATTATCTATAGTTTGTTTTATTACTTTTGCTTTTAAAATATTTGGAAATTTTAAAATTTTAGACTCAATTTCTTCTAGTTCAATACGAAGGCCTCGAATTTTAACTTGATTATCTATTCTCTCTAAATAATATATTTCTCCATTATTTAGAAATTTACAGAAATCACCTGTTTTATACATAATGGTGTTATTAACAAATGGATTATCGACAAATGTTTTACTAGTTAAATTTGTATTATTTATATAGCCAATACCAACACCATCTCCTGAAATATATAATTCTCCAGGGACTCCTATTGGTGTAGGTTGCATATTTGAGTCTAATATATAAGTTTGTGTATTAGATAAAGGTCTACCAATATTAACTCTGTTATAATTAGTAACATCTGTAAATGTAGAGAATACTGTAGTTTCACTAGGACCATATCCGATTATATATTTTTTTAATGCCTAAACGTAATAAATCAGATAATAATTTGTCAGGCAAAGGTTCTCCAGCTAATACAACATACTCTAAATTAGATATGGAAGGGAAATCTTCAATATTATCTAAAAAAAGTTGAATTCTTGAAGGAGTCATCTGTATAATTGTAACATGATTTTTATCAACTAATTCATTAAGTTTAGAAGGAATATGCTGTTCTTCTTCATTTGCTAATATAACTTTAAGACCTCTTTGTAAACATATTAAAGTTTCAAAAATAAATATATCAAAACTAACTGTAGTAACAGAAGCAATAGTTTGATTAGCTGGATTAGACAAAAATGTTACATATTTATTTAAATAGGTAGCTAAATTAGTAATAGCTTTATGTTTTAATGTAACACCTTTAGGGACACCTGTAGAACCAGAAGTATAAATTATATAAGAAGCATCATCAGGAGTATTTATATTTTTTGAATTTTTATTAGACAGATTATATATAGTATTATTATCTAATTCTATATTAATAATATTATCAAAGCTAATATTATCATTAAGATATTGTTTAGTAAGAACAAATTTAGCTTGGCTGTTTTTTAGCATATACTCTATTCTATCTTGGGGATATGCAGGGTCAATAGGAATATAACATCCCCCACTTTTAAGAACAGCCATAATACCAACAATCATTTCTAAAGAACGATTAACCATAATACCAACAATATCATTTCTGCCAATACCTTTATCTCTTAAGTAATTAGCTAAACTATTAGCTTTTTCATTTAATTCTTTATATGTTAATTTTTGCTCTTCAAAAACAACAGCAATATTATCAGGAGTTTTTTCTACTTGTTCTTCAAACAACTGAGAAATTGTTTTATCTTTTGGATAATTCATTTTTGTATCATTAAATTCATATAATATTTTGTTTTTTTCGTCTTCTGATAACATACAAATATTACATATTTCAACATTAATATTTTCTAATACAACTTTTAATATATTAATATAATGTGTAGAAAGCCTTTCAATAAAATCTTTATCAAATAATTTAGTACAATATTCAAAAGAAAAATCTAAAATTTCTTTATTTGGGATTATTTCTAAAGATAAATCAAATTTAGAAATTTTACTATCTGGAATATAATATTTAGCATTTATTCCATTTAAAGAAATTTCTGGATTTCCATTGTTTTGATAAACAAACATAGTATCAAATAATGGATTTCTACTTGTATCTCTTTTTATATTTAAAGTATTTATTAATTCATCAAATGGATAAGTTTGGTATTTATAGCTTTCTAAACAATTTTCTTTAATTAAATTTAGAAAATCTTTAAAACAAAGTTTATTATTAACTGTATTTCTTAATGCTAATGTATTTACAAACATACCAATAACATTAGAAATTGCAGATAAATCTCTACCAATTATTGGAGAACCTACAACAATATCTTCTTGACCAGTATATTTAGAAAGTAAAACATAGTAAACAGATAATAACAACATATATGGAGTTACACCTAATTGTTGGGAAATATTATTTATTTGTTTAGTTAATTTATTATCAATATTTCCATATACTTTTTTACCTTCAAAACATTTAACAGCAGGACGAGAATGATTACAAGGCATATTAAGTACAGGTATTTCACCTTCAAATTTATTTAACCAATATTGTTTTGCTTGTTGTAGCTTTTCAGATTCTAATTCCTTCTTTTCCCATACAGAAAAATCTTTATATGAAATTTTTAAGTTTGGTAATTGCTCATCATTGTATAAACTACATAATTCATTTATTAAAATCGACAAAGAAGTACCGGTCAGAAATTATGTGATGCATATCAACTAATAGTAAAGCACAATTATTTTCAAATTTAATTAATTTTGTTCTAAATAATGGAGCTTTTGATAAATCAAAAGGCTGTGAAAAAGAATAAAATAATTCTTGTTTATCTTTTAATAAACCTTGTTC
This sequence comes from Clostridia bacterium, assembly GCA_030539215.1. Taxonomy (GTDB): domain Bacteria; phylum Bacillota; class Clostridia; order TANB77; family CAG-508; genus CAG-452. Next base: position 9,836 of record JAUNSM010000014.1, on the reverse strand, counting down.
TACATCTAATTTATAATTTGCAACCTCTTGAACTTGTTGAACAACTTCATTATTAACTATATCGAAAGAAGTTCTTAATGACTCATGTCTTTGTATTAAGAAATTAAAACAATTTTCTAATTTTGTAATATTAGGTACTTTATTTAAAAATAATCCCCCAGTAAGATTATAAAGTACAGAATCCTCTCCATCTACTAAAGAAGCATAATATACCCTTTTTTGAGCTGCAGAGGTAGGATAATATTCAGATTTTTTTGCTTTTGTAATAATATTTGAATTTTCCACTTCATTTCTTGAAGATATTAAATCAGATAAATCTCTAATAATAGGGTTTTCTAAAATATCTTTAACAAAGATTTGAGCATTAAATTTATTATATATTTTTGTACTTAAATTAATAGCAGATAAAGAATCTCCACCTAATTCAAAGAAAGAATCTTCAATACTAACAGAAGAAATATGTAATAAATCTTTTAATATTTCTATTATATCAGAATCCATGTCGTTTCTAGGTAAAACAATTTCTTTATTTAGAGTTTCTTTTGGCATTGGTAATTTGTTTTTATCTATTTTGCCATTTGGGGTATATGGTAATTTTTCAAGCTCTACAAAATATTGAGGAATCATATATGTTGGTAGCTTTGACTTTAATAAATTTCGTATATTATTTATATTTATAATTCCATTTTTTATAAAATATGCACATAAAAATTCATGTCCTTCTAAATTTGATTTTTTAGTCACTACACAGCTTCTAATATTAGAAACTTCTAATATTTTGTTCTCAATTTCCTCTAATTCTATTCTTAAACCTCTTATTTTAATTTGACTGTCAGTTCTTCCTAAACATACTATTTCACCTGTGTTTTTATAAAAAGCTAAATCGCCAGTTTTATACATAATAGTATTTTCTATAAATAAATTATTAATAAAAGATTTATTTGTCAAATCGCTATTATTTATATATCCAAGGCCAACACCATCTCCAGATATATATATTTCTCCAGGGATGTTAATAGGGCATAAAGATTTGTTAGAATCTAATATGTATATTTGAGTATTGTTTAAAGGTCTACCTATAGTAATTTCAGAACATTTTGTGACATCTGTAAATGTAGAAAACACAGTAGTTTCACTAGGACCATATCCATTATATATTATTACATTTTTATTAATTAATTTTAATTTTTGAACTAAAGACAAAGGAAGTTGCTCTCCTGCTAAAGTAATAAAATTAATTTTTTGTAGATTAGGAATATCTATAGCACTATTTACTAATAATTGCATTCTAGAAGGTGTCATTTGAACAATTTCTATCTTTTCTTTTTCTATTAAATTATTTAATAAACGAGGAATAGTTTGTTCATTTTCATTTGCAATTATTAATTTTAATCCTTTTTGCAAAGAAATTAGGGTTTCAAAAATAAATATATCAAAACTTATTGTTGTAACAGATACAATATTTCTATATTTATTGTTTTTTAAATATGAAACATAATTATTACAATAATGAGTTAGATTAGACAAAGCCTTATGTTTTAACATTACGCCTTTAGGCAAACCAGTAGAGCCAGAGGTATAAATAACATAAGCTAAATCTTCTGGATTATTTATATTTTCTAAATTATTATAATTTTCATTATAAATATTGTTAGATAACTCAATAAATATTTTATTATTAAAATCAACTTTATTTTCTAATTTCTCAAAAGTTAAAAGCATTTTTGCTTCACTATTTTGTAGCATATATTCTATTCTATCTTGAGGATATTCAGGGTCAATAGGAATATAACAGCCGCCACTTTTAAGAACAGCTATAATACCAATAATCATTTCTAAAGAACGATTAACCATAATACCAACAATATCATTTCTGCAAATACCTTTATTTCTTAAGTAATTAGCCAAGCTATTAGCTTTTTCATTTAGCTCTTTGTATGTTAATTTTTGATTTTCGAAAACAAGAGCAATATTATTAGGAGTTTTTTCTACTTGTTCTTCAAACAACTGTGAAATAGTTTTGTCTTTTTGATAATCTACTTTTGTATTATTAAATTCATATAGTATTTTATGTTTTTCTTCAAGAGTTACTATTTCTATATCTTTTAAATTAATTTCATTATTTTCTAATATTTGATTAACAATATGTAAAATTCTAGCATGAATAGAACAAATATCATCATCAGAATATTTACAAGTTCTGTAATCATAGGCAATATTAAGGTTGCCTGTATCATTCATATCATAAAGGTGGATATCTATATCATCAGAAATGTTGCTATTTTCAACCCATCTTGATTCATATAAAATATTTGATGTTTGTTTATTACTTCTTACATTTTGATAAGATAATAATATTTTGTATAAATTAGGAATAGCATTATCTGCAGTCCTTAAATCCTCTAGTAAATATTGATATGGATATTTTTGATGTCTAAATATTTTTAAAAAGTCTACAGAAATATTAGAAAGAAACTGTCCAAAAGAATTGTCAGAAGGCAAAGATATTTTAAAAGGAATTGTATTTATATACATCCCAGTAGTTTGTTTTTCTTTAAAGTTGCCCCTATTTAAAACAGGAGTACCAATAACAAATTCATCCAGATTAGATGTTCTAGATATATAAATTGCGAATACTGCCATAAAGAAATTAAAAATAGAAGCCTTTTGAGATTTACAAAAGCTATTTATTAAACTAATTGTTTCCTTTGGAATAATAAATTCATTTCTGCTAGAACTACAATCAGTTTTTTGAGAAAGATTTTCTTTTACACTAGGAATTGTTGCTATTTCTGGCGCACATTTAAAAGTGTCATTCCAAAACAATTTATCTTTTTTAAATTTTTCGCTATTTAAATAATCTTGCTCTGAATTTATGTATTCTACATATGATAGATTTTTCTCGTTTAGCACTTGATTATTATTTGTTAATAATTCATAGTATTCCATAATTTCATTAACTAAAAGACCTGCTGTCCACGCATCTGCAACAAGATGATGAGCAGTTATAATAAAACCGCCATTACCATTATTAAACTTAAATAATTTAAATTTGAATAAAACACTATCTAAAACGTTAAACAAAGTATCACACATTTGTTTTTCAAGTTTTTTTACATTTTGTTCAGAAGAAACCATAATAGTTTCTATATCAAATTCAGCAAAATTATCAACATATTGCATAATTTTGTCATTTTTTAATACAAATTTTAGTCTAAAACTATCATTTTTTTTAATAAATAGATTAATTGCATTTTTTAAAGCATTAAAATCTACTTTTTGTAAAATAGTTACACTACCAGTAATATTTTCAATTGAGGTCCCCTTATAAAACTGTTCTGTAAGCCAGATTGATTTTTGGGGATTTGTTAAATCATAGAGGTTCTCAAGCATATAATCACCCTTATCATTGTAAAATTTATTATATATATATCGCCAAATAGTTGATAAATCAATTATTCTATTAAATTGTAACATAAAATACAAAGGAATGTAAACAATTTGTAATAAAATTATTAAAAATAATAATTTTAGACAAAACTAGACAAATTATGACAATTTAAAAAGGCAAAATTATATGATTAGAATAAAAAGAAAAGGAAAAGATAATATAGAGGAGGAAAAGATGTACGAATATAAAAAAAGACCAAACAAATTTAAAAAAATATTAACATTAATATTATTAATAATAGTAGTTGCAGCAACAGCAATATTTATATATGACATGTATATTAACATAGATGTATATTCAAATGAACAAGAAAACATAAATAATAAACCTATAAGAATATCACATACAGAAGAAAGTGATAATTTAGAAGAGCAAAATGATATTACAAAAATATTAGAAAACACCATTAAATCAGTAGTTGGAATTTCAAAAATAAAAAACACGGGTAGTTCTATATTTTTAAATGATAGCACATCTAATTTAGGATTAGGTACAGGAATGATTGTTTCAGATAGTGGATATATACTTACAAATTGGCATGTAGCGGGGAGTAAATATAGCAATTGCTATGTTACATTAGAAAACGGAAATAGCTATAATGGCAATGTAGTATGGTCAGATGAAGATTTAGATTTAGCAATTGTAAAAATATCTGCAACTACATTAAAAACTATTACATTAGGAGATTCAGATAATATAAAAATAGGAGAAAAAACATATGCCATAGGAAACCCTATAGGAATTGAATTTCAAAGGACAGTAACATCAGGAATTATAAGTGGTGTAAATAGAACTATAAAAATAGAAGAAGAAAATAGTACTTCATATATGGAAGATTTAATTCAAACAGATGCTACAATCAATCCTGGTAATAGTGGAGGACCGCTTATAAATTTAAAAGGTGAAGTTATTGGAATTAATTCAATAAAAATAACCGAAGCAGAAGGAATAGGTTTTGCAATACCAATTAATATTATAAAACCAGTTATAGAAAATTTTATTATAAATGGAGGGTTTGAAGAAGCTTACCTTGGGATATTTGCGTATGACAAAAACATTGTTCCATATATAGATTCTGGTGTAGAATTTAATTCAGGAGTATATATAGCTCAAATTTCAGCAGATGGACCAAGCCATTCTTCAGGATTAAAAGTAGGAGATATAATAACAAAAATAGATGAAATTACAGTAAATAAAATGAGTGAACTTAGAAATTATATTTATACAAAAAAAGTAGGAGATGAAGTCAATTTAAGCATATTAAGAAACAAAAAAGAATATAACATTAAAATTAAATTAGGAAAAAAAATATAGTGGAAAAGAACAAGGAGGCAACATAATTAATTAAAGTTTAGCTCTCAATAATATCAGCAATAAAAAATGTAAACGTAGGGGCGAACAGTGTTCGTTCGAGAACATTCCATATTGTTCGTTTTGCGGGCGAACACAGTTCGCCCCTACAAAAAATATTGACATTTACAGCAACAAACACATTGCAAAAAAAATGTAGGGAGTTGATGCCCTCGGCAACCCGAAAACCCAGCAACCACAGCAATTACACGTGGGTCTTTCTAATTTTCAATTAACATATATGCTATATATGCTAATTGAATTCTTTCTGCAAAATTGTTATAAAACATTTTTGAACAAATAGTAATTTACTAATAAATTTTATTGTAGGAAATAATAACCTATGATATAATGTTTATATTAAGAAAGGGGTGGAAAGATGAAAAAAACTTTTAAATGGCTATTTGCAGTAGTATTTTTATTTGTATTACTATTATGTTTAACAGGATGTGGTGATAAAGAAAATACAGAAAATGCTGGAAGCAATAATCAGGGTGAAAATCAACAACAGCAAGCTCAAAAAGGAAATGATACAGGAGTTAGTGATACTTTAGCATGGCCTGACAATGATTTTACTAAGCAAGTTCCTAAACCAAAACAATCATTTAAAGAAGCAGCTTTTGGTGATTCTGTAACTTGTTATACATATCCAAATTGGACAGTAGAAGAAGCTAGAGAATATACTGAAGAACTAAAGGAAAATGGATTTACTATTAGTAGTAATCTCATTAATGAAGATGACGACTATATGGTTATATTAAAAAATTCTGATGGTTCTTATCAAGTAACTGTTAGTAGTGAGGGAACTAGTGGTGGTTTAATAATTGCTATACCAATGGATAGAAGATAATAAAATACTACGAGGAGGAAAGAAACTCTTCAAATATCTATTTCAATTAATTAACAATTATTATTAAAGAGTTTAATAATAATATGAGCGGGTGACTAAAAGTCGCCTTCTTTTTTTGTTAAACACGAAAAAGCTTCGATTTTTCCTATTCAACAAAAAGCTTTGCCTAAATTCCATACAAATTTTTAGATTTATATAAGCAAAAGTATAAATAAATACATAATAAATCAAGTTAAAAAATATATATACACTTCAATATGAATAGGCTAAATATAATTGGTGATAGTATGATAAGATTTTAAAAAAACAAATAGTATATGAAAAAAAAATATGGTAAAATAATTGTGAAAGGATAAAAATAAAGATGGCAAAAAAGAAAAATATAAATTCAAGACAAATTATTACAACAATTATTACTATCATTTTATTAATATGTATAGCTTATATTGGAAAAGATACTTCTTATAACAACGAAAATATTTTTACAGTTGCAAATTATAATAATATACTTGACATACCCAAATATTCCGATCAAGTCTATGTAGAAATTAACAACAATATACCATATTTTACTGAAGAAAATTATACCACTGAGCCTTTTGAAAAATATAGTGAGTGGGATATTTTAGATAGAAGTGGTGTAGCTTATGCAAATATTTGTAAAGAAATAATGCCAAAAGAAGGAGAAGAGCGTGAAGAGATAGGTCATATTAACAATCTTTCTGGCTGGGTACAAAAAAGGTATGACAATTTAATAAAAGATAAGTATTTATATAATCGTTGCCATTTAATTGGTTGGCAACTTGCTGGAGAAAATGCAAATAAAGAAAATTTAATTACAGGAACAAGATATTTAAATATTGAAGGAATGCTACCATTCGAAAATATTGTTGCAGAATATATTCAAAGTCATCAAAATAATCATGTGCTTTATAGAGTTACTCCTATATTTGAAAGAGATAATAAATTAGCAAGTGGAGTACAAATGGAGGCATGGTCTGTTGAAGACAATGGGCAAGGAGTTAGCTTTAATGTTTACTGCTATAATGTACAGCCAGGGATAGTAATTGATTATGCAACTGGTGAGAGCTATGAAAAATAATAAAAAGTGTAAAATAATTGTAAAAATATGTAAAATAGTATATAATCATTTCAAAGTTTAATCCTAACTACTATTTATCAATAGTAGGTTCCCAATAATAAGAATTAAAATATAGGAGTGATGTTTATTGAAGTTAGATTTATTAAATGAAATTTTTAATAATTTAAAGGAGAATAAATTTGTGCAAAATTTTATAAATGAACTTTCAAATTATTTAGACAAAAATGCAGAACAACCAATAATAGAGGATATATTATCTAAAAATAATGTAACAACAGGAAATGAAAACTCTATCAGGTTGAAGCTAGATAATGTTGTGCTAAATTACGCTAATCAAAATTTTAGCAACAATTCAATGTGTTTTGTAAAAGATGGCAAAAAGACATTTTGGTTAAACAATAAGATAAATTATAATAATGATGTTTATGTAGTATTAAAGGTAAACAATAATAAAATAGAAGAAATAGAAATAAATAAAAAAAGTATGCCTAAAAATATAAATGTAAATGATGTTTTTAAAATGGAAAAAGGTAATTATGTAATTGATAATGTTGCAACAAAAGAATTGAAAGAAGAAATAATAAATATGGCAAATGAAATAATTGATAAACAAAATTTAAATTTAGAAAAGCATAGAAAAGAAGGACATTTATATATGGTAACTGAAGAACTAGGGAACAATCGATTTTTATGGGATTTAACAGATGCATCAAAAGTCGAATTTGAAGAAGTTAATCTCTCAAAAGATTTATTAGAAAAAGCAACTCAAGGAATAGTACTTAAATATACTAATGGTAACTATGAATATTATTCAGATGATGGATTTGAAAGAGCTGATAAAATACACTCAACATTTTGAAGAGTAATGATAGCAAGTGCGTCGTTCATGGCAATTTTGAATGAATAATTTGGGAAAAAATCGGCTTTTATCTTGAATCCATATAAAATTTTCCATATATAACAGATAAAGTTATAAATCAATACATAGCAGGTAGCTTAAGTTAAATTTAAGCAAGGAACAATTTAAAGTGGGGATATTATTAGGTTATCCAGGGAGGAAGGTAATAAAAATGGAAATAATTAAATTAGTAAAACCAACAAAAGAATATGAGAATCAATTAATAGAATATAAAAAAGAACATTTTAATAATGGCGAAAAAGTAATACATGCATGTAGCAAATGGGATAAGATGGATAATTATGATGAATGGTTAGAATTATTAGAATCACATTCTAGTTTAAAAACAATAAAAGATAATTGGACTGTACATACAAATTTTTTAGGAATAAGAGAAAGTGATAATAAAGTAGTTGGTATGATTGATATTAGACATGAATTAACTAATGATTTTTTAAAAAACTATGCTGGACATATTGGATATTCGGTAAGACCATCAGAAAGAAAAAAAGGTTATGCAACTCAAATGCTTACACAAGTACTTGAATTTTGCAGGAATAATTTAAAATTAGATAAAGTAATGATAAGTTGCGATAAATATAATGATGGTTCAAGAAAAACAATTATAAATGCAGGAGGAATTTTAGAAAGAGAATTTAAAGCAGAAGATGGAGAAAATGTACAAGTATATTGGATTAAATTATAGATAGGATGATAGTATGGAAAAATATAAAATTTTAAAAGATTTAATTGCTTTTGATACCATAAAAGATAAAGAAAATAAATTAATTATAGAATATATAGAAAGTTATTTAAAAAAGTATGGTTTCAAAACTGAATGTAAGAACAAATACTTAATAATGAGCATAGGAAAAGAACAAAAAATAGGTTTCTTAGGACACACAGATACTGTGGAATATACAAAGGGATGGAAAACAAATCCTTTTGAACTGATTAAGATAGATGATAAATTATATGGATTAGGTGTATGTGATATGAAAGGTGGAATTGCAACTATGCTTGAAGCAATTTCACAGATAAACTTTAATGACTTAAAATATGGAATAAAATTATATTTTACATATGATGAAGAAATATGTTTTAATGGAATTTATGATATTATAAAATCAAAAGAAATATTCCCAGAGATAATGATTTTTGGAGAACCAACTAATAATCAAATTTTAATTGGTAGTAAAGGATTACTAGAATATAAATTATATTTTAAAGGAAAAAAAGCTCATTCGAGTAATCCAGAAAAAGGTAAAAGCGCAAATTTAAATGCTATAAAATTTATATTTGAATTAAATGAGTTCTATGAAAATAAGATAAAACAATTTAAAGAAGACAAATATGAGATATCTTATACAACTATGAATGTAGGCTTGATAAATGGCGGTAGTGCTATAAATTCTGTATCTGCAGAATGCAATGTTTCAATTGATTTTAGAATAGTAATAGAAGAACATATAAAAATTATAAAAGAAAAAATAGAAGAATTAGCCCAAAAGTATGAGTGTAAAATAAATATTATTGAAGAAGTAGAACCATTTTTTAATGATGTGAGTGTTATTACAAGTTCAATCAAAACAGCAAATTTTATTACAGAAGCAAGTTTTATTAAACAAAACAATGTTAGAAAAATTATCCTAGGATTAGGAGAAATAACAGCCCATGAAATTGATGAAAATATAACAGAAGAGAGCTATGATATGTTAATAAAACAATATAAAGAGTTAATTTTAAAAATATGCAAATAGTTTTTGAAAAAGACTTGAAAAGAAACAAAAACAGAGTTAACATCACACACCAAAGGTGGTGGTGTATAAGGATGAAATGCAAAACCAAGAAAAGCATTTCACTACTTATTTAGATATCTATGATAGTATAAATGCATATTACAATCAAAAATATTTTAAAGAACGAATTTAAATATGGGGCAAAACTAATTATGGAAATGATAAAATAATTTGATGATAGGCAATAAACTTGCCTAATTTCTTAGAAAAAAGTGTATGTCTAATAGTCATACGCAAAACAAAATATACTGTAGCTTTGAAGAAGATGCAGATAATATAAGCAACATTTTAGAAAAGTCATTTATTGATTATTTAAAAATTATAGAAAACAAAGAAAATAGACTTGAAAACAATTGTGATGAGAGTTAACATTGCAAGCAACAGGT
>JAUNSM010000075.1 GCA_030539215.1 Clostridia bacterium | reverse complement strand
TTCCTTTTCCTAAATCTTCTAATCCTGCTCCTATTGGAAGCCCTCCTTCTGAAAATGCAGATTGTGTTCTTCCATATACTATTTGTAAAAATAATTCTCTCATAGCAGTATTTATTGCATCACATACTAAATCTGTATTTAATGCTTCTAATATTGTTTTTCCTACTAGTATTTCTCCTGCCATAGCTGCTGAGTGTGTCATTCCACTACATCCAATTGTCTCAACTAATGCTTCTTGAATTATTCCTTCTTTAACATTTAATGTTAATTTACATGCTCCTTGCTGTGGTGCACACCATCCTATTCCATGTGTTAATCCTGATATGTCTTTAATTTCTTTTGCTTTTACCCACTTTCCCTCTTCTGGGATTGGTGCTGGGCCATGGTTTACACCTTTTGCTATTGGACACATTTCTTCTACTTCTTTTGAATAAATCATTTAAATTCTCCTTTCATTTATATATATTTAGGCAGACAGAATAGTCTGTTAATCCTTATCTTTTATAATTAATGTTTCTCCCGTCATTTCTTGTGGCTTTTCTATTTTCATTATGTCAAGAATTGTAGGAACTAAATCTGCTAATTTTCCTTCTTTAAGCTTTGCTTCTTTTCCTACTAGTATTAATGGCACAGCATTTGTTGTGTGTGCTGTATGTGGTTCTCCTGTAATATAATCTATCATTTGCTCTGAATTTCCATGGTCTGCTGTTACAAGTAATATACCTTTATTGTTTTCGACTGCTTCAACTACTTTTCCTACACATTCGTCTATTACTTCTAATGCTTTTACTGTTGCCTCTAAATTTCCTGTATGTCCTACCATATCTGGGTTTGCATAATTTAATATTATCGCATCGTATTTTTTTGAATAAATTGCCTGTACTACACTATTAGTTACTTCATATGCACTCATTTCTGGCTGTAAATCATATGTCTCTACTTTTGGAGATGAAATTAAAATTCTATCTTCTCCTTTATACTGCTTTTCTTCTCCTCCATTAAAAAAGAATGTAACATGTGCATATTTTTCTGTTTCCGCAATTCTTAATTGTGTTAATCCTCTTTTTGATAATATTTCCCCAAAGGTATTTTTTATTTCTTGTTTTTTAAATGCAATATGTACATTTTCAATAGTTTCATCATAATTTGTAAAACATACATAATATAAAGGAAAATACTTTGTTTCAAATGCACTAAAATTTTTGTCAACTAAAGCTCTAGTGATTTCTCTTGCTCTATCTGGTCTAAAATTAAAAAATATTACAGAATCATTTTCTGAAATAGTTGCAATTGGCTCTTTATTATTACAAATTAATGTTGGTAAAACAAACTCATCAAAAACTTCTTTTTGGTATGATTTTTCTATTGCAATACTTGCACTTGTTTCCTTTTGTCCTATACCATTTACTAAAGCATCATATGCTTTTTTTACTCTTTCCCAACGTTTGTCTCTATCCATTGCATAAAATCTTCCTGTTATACTTGCAATTTTACCTATGCCTTTTTCTTCCATTTTCTTTTCTAATTCTGCAAGGTATCCTTCTGCAGATACTGGTCCGAGTATCTCTTCCATCTAAAAAGCAATGTACATAAACATCTTCAAAATCTTTTCTTTTAGCAAGTTCTAATAGTGCATATAAATGTCGAATATGGCTATGCACTCCTCCATCGGATAGTAAACCCATTATATGTAATTTTGAATTATTTTTTTTGCAATTTTCTATTGCATTTACCAATTCTGGTATACTGAAAAAATCTCCATCTTCTATTGATTTTGTAATTCTTGTTAATTCTTGATAAACAATTCTACCAGCTCCTATGTTTGTATGTCCAACTTCCGAATTACCCATTTGACCGTTCTGGAAGTCCCACATCTAACCCGCTGGTTTTTATTAATGTACAAGGATTTTGTTTCATTAATTTATCTAGCACTGGTGTTTTTGCAATTTTTATTGCATTTCCTTCTTGCTTTTCGTTTATCCCAAAGCCGTCTAATATCATTAGCATTGTCAAGTTTTTACTCATAATTTTCCTCGTCTTCCTTTAATAAATTTTGGTTATTTTTAAATGTTTCTTTTAAAGATATTTTTAATCCTTTAAATATGCTAGATTCTATTGTTTCTTTTATTTTATAAACTCTAGGAAGTGTGTATATATTGTCATTATTTAGAATATATACATATGCTGCACCTTCTTCAATATCTATAATCCAATATTCTTTTACTCCATATTTTTGATAAATATGATATTTTTCTAATTTATCGTGTTTTTTATTATATTTAGATAAAACTTCTACTACTAAATCCGGAGCTCCTTCTATTTTATTTTGAATTTTATTTTCATCACATACCACCATTAAATCTGGTTGTACTACATTTTGTGACTTTTTTCCTTTATTATCTAATATTACATCTAATGGTGAAATAAAAGGTTTACATTTTTTTCCTTTAAAAAAATTCGTAAATTCTATAAATAAATCTCCTAAAATAAGTTGATGTTTTGATGTTGGAGCAGCCATCATAATTAATTCGCCATCAATTATTTCATATCTGTTTCCATCATCAATTTTTTCTAAATTTTCATATGTATATTTTTTGTTTTCATTATATGCTAAACTTTCCATATTATCTTTCTCCTTCATATTTTAAATTTAGCCCCCTTTTAAAATTTATCTACAAATAAATTTTGTATTATTCATTATTGATTATAATTTATGATTTTTGAAAATTCGTCAGCTTTTAAACTTGCTCCCCCTACTAGTCCTCCATCTATGTCAGACATTTCAAATAATTCTTTTGCATTTGATGATTTTACACTTCCACCATATTGTATTATAACACTATCTGCTGTATCTTTTCCATATATTTCTTCAATTTTTCCCCTTATCCATTTTATTGTTTCATTTGCATCTTCTTTTGTTGCTGTTTTTCCTGTTCCTATTGCCCAAATTGGTTCATATGCAATTATTGTTTTTGAAACTTCATTGTTATTTAATCCTTGTAATGCAATTTTTGTTTGTGTTGTTACTATTTCTTTCGCCTTCCCTGATTCTCTTTGTTCTAGACTTTCTCCTACACATACTATTGGTTTTAATTCTAATTCTAACGCCTTTTTTAGTTTTTTGTTTACTGTTTCATCTGTTTCTGCATAATATGCTCTTCTTTCTGAATGTCCTATTATTACATATTCTACTCCTATTGCTTTTAGCATTTCTCCTGAAACTTCTCCTGTGTATGCTCCTTTTTCTTCATAATGCATATTTTGTGCACCTATTTTTATGTCTGTTCCTTGAACATGCATTAAGCTATAAAATAAGTCTGTGTATGGCACACATATAACTACTTCGTTTTGTGCATTTTTTACTAGTGGGGCTAATTCTTCAAAAAAGTCTATTGCTTCATTTGGCAATTTATTCATTTTCCAATTTCCTGCTATTATTTTTTTTCTCATTAAAATTCCTCCTTATTTGGTAATTTTTATCTGTTTTTTTTATGTTTACTAAAATAAATTAAAATGTACAAGATGCTGATTTTTATTTGTTTTGTAGGCAAGCAATTCCTGGAAGTTCCTTACCTTCTAAAAACTCTAATGATGCTCCTCCTCCTGTTGAAATATGTGTCATTTTATCTGCTAATCCTAGTTTTTCTATTGCTGCTGCTGAATCTCCACCACCAATTATTGTTATTGCATTTGTTTTAGATAACATTGTTGCAACTTCTTTTGTTCCTATTGCAAATTTATCAAATTCGCAAACTCCTAGTGGTCCATTCCATACTACTGTTTTAGCATCTTTTACTGCTTCTTCAAATTTTTTTATTGTTTCTGGTCCAATGTCTAATCCCATAAATCCTTCTGGAATTTCTGTTGATGAAACTATCATTTCTTGACCATCATTAGAATATTCTGTAGATACATGGTTGTCTATTGGTAATAATATTTCTACACCTTTTTGTTTTGCTTTTTCTAAAATACTGTTTGCTAAATCTAATTTATCTTTTTCACAAATTGATGTTCCTATGTTATGTCCTTGTGCTTTATAAAATGTATATGCCATTCCACCACCAATTATTAAAGTATCCACTTTATCTAATAATTTTTCAATAACTCCTATTTTATCTGAAACCTTTGCTCCTCCGAAGTATTGCTACAAATGGATGTGATGGATTTTCTAATGCTTTTCCTAAGAATTCTAGTTCTTTTTCAATTAAAAATCCAGAAACAGCAGGTAAATAATTTGCTACTCCTGTTGTTGAACTATGTGCTCTATGTGCAGTTCCAAATGCATCATTTACATAGATTTCAGCCATGTCCGCCAATTCTTTTGAAAATTGCGGTGCATTTTCCTCTTCTTCTTTATGAAATCTTACGTTTTCTAATAATACTATATCTCCATCTTTCATATTAGATGTAAGCTCTTTTGCACTTTCTCCTATAACATCTTTTGAAAGTTTTACTTGTTTGTTTAATAATTTTGAAAGTTCCTTTGCTACTGGTTTTAAAGAATACTTTAAATTAAATTGTCCCTTTGGTCTTCCTAAATGTGAACAAAGAATAAGTTTTGCATTGTGATTTAATAAATATTGTATTGTTGGAATTGCTGCTCTAATTCTCCTGTTGTCTGTAATTATCCCTGTTTCTTCATCAATAGGAACATTAAAATCACATCTAACTAATATCTTTTTATGTTCAAGGTCTATATCTCTTATCGTTTTTTTATTCATATTCTATCCTTTCGTATTGCTATATAATAGGACATAGGTCAATCCCTACCCCTTGTATTTATTTATAATTAAAATTCTTTTTTAGTTTAATTCTGCAAAATATTTTATTGTTCTTACCATTTGGCTTGTATAAGAATTTTCATTATCATACCAGCTAACTACTTGAACTTGGTATAATCCTTCTGATATTTTTGTACACATTGTTTGTGTACTATCAAATAACGAACCATAAGTAATTCCTATAATATCAGAAGATACTAACAATTCTTCTGTATATCCAAAAGATTCACTCTCTTGAGCTTTCATTGCTTGATTTATTTTTTCTACTGTTATATCCTCTCCTTTAACTACAGCAACTAATATTGCTGTTGACCCTGTAGGAACTGGAACTCTTTGAGCTGATCCTATCAATTTTCCACTCAACTCTGGGATAACTAATCCTATTGCTTTTGCAGCTCCTGTTGAATTAGGCACAATATTTACTGCTGCTGCTCT
>JAUNSM010000013.1:14790-24548 GCA_030539215.1 Clostridia bacterium | reverse complement strand
AAGCATTTTCAATGCTTGCATTAATTTTTATGTTATAAAAGTGTCAAATTCCCGGAACTTTGTAGCTTTGTGAATATAAAATTATGCAAAATTCCTTGCTTATTTCTTTTTAATATGGTATACTATGTAAGGTTATTATAATAACCAATTTAATTTGTTAGAGACTTTTACCCCTTCTTTTTAGAATGGATCATTTGTGTCAAAAAATTAAATTAAATTTCTAAAAAGGAGGATCCTATAATGGCAGATAAAACATTAATATGTAAAGATTGTGGTGCTGAATTTGTTTTTACAGAAGGTGAACAAACATTTTATGCTGAAAAAGGTTTTGAAAATGAACCAGTAAGATGTACAGACTGTAGAAGAGCTAGAAAGCAAAGAAGAAACAACTATTAGAAAAAAGCGGATTATTTTAAAATCCGCTTTTTTTTTAATTAAATAGGAAAAATTTGATTTTCATTTTACTTTATCTCTTTCATGACTATATTTTAATTTAGTTGCCATCCCCCCTCTTATATGCCTTTCTGCTTTATTTTCATCTAATATTTTTCTTACTTCTATAGCTAATGCTTTATTTATATGAATTAATCTTTCACTAACATCCTTGTGTACTGTTGTATCAAAAGTGGAGATTTTATCTTCCTGTTCCATATTTTTTACAGTTTCGACATTATTAGATTCATTCTTATGCTCCAAAACTATATCCCTTACAATCACTTCATTATCATAGTCAAAATTCATTAATCCTTTTAGTACAATTTCTATGCTTCCATTTTTGTTTATATTAATTACATCTATTATTTTTTTTAATCCTTCATTTGTAAATTCATTTCCTTTTAATATATTTTCTATCTCTTGTATTTTACTTTTTATATCTTTATTTAATGTATCTTCATCAGCCATTGTAAACTTTAACATTTGTATTTGTGCTTGAACTTCCTTAATTTGAATATTAATCTTTTCTGTAAATTCATTGTATTCATCTTTACTTATCATTTCATCAGTAAACATATTTATATATTTTTCTTTTGTCTTTTTTAATTTTTCAAGATTTTTATTTAACTCTTTCTCTGTCTTTATTTCTTTGTTTTTTTCTTTTATTATTTTATTATATTTTTCTATTGTTCTCATTATAAAGTCCTTTTTATTATTTAAGATACTATTAAAATATTGTTTTATTGCACTTATTAATTCAGTTTCATCTATCGCAACATTGTTATCACAAAAATGTATTCCTAATCCTTTTTTGCCTGAACATTTCCATCTAACATAATGATTTTTATATTGTCTATCTTCTCTAAAAAAAGAATAACCACAGTGTTCACATTTTATTAGAGTACTGAAAATAAATTTATCTGAATTTTTATGCTTTAGCATCGGCTGTAAATATTTCTTTACATTTTCCTCCATGATTTGCTGTGCTTTATCATAAATTTCATCAGATATTAATCTCAATTTTTCATTCTTAACAACAACATGTTCTTCTTCGTTTATCTTTTCTCTTCTTCCAGTAAGAAAATCTACAACTTCTGATTGCTTGTTTACAACTCTTCCTGTATATATTTTGTGTTTTAACATTCTGCTAATTGCCGTTGCACAAAATTTTGAATTATCTCTCTTTGTTTTTATTCCTCGATCATTTAAAATTTTTGCAATTCTATTTGCACCATATCTTTTGTTTACATACATGTCGAAAATCTCTCTAACAATATTTGCTTCTTCTTCATTAATTTCCAATGTATATTTTTCTCTGTCTAACTTATTATATCCAAATACAATATTAGGAACTCTTCCTCTTTTAGCAGTTATATTTTTTCCAAATTTTACTTTTTTAGATAATCCTGCACTTTCTTCTTGTGCAATTGCACCATATACAGTTAAAATAAATTCTGAATTTCCCATAGATTTATAGCTATTACTTATGAATTGTACTTCTATATTAATAGCCTTTAGTTCTCTAACACTAATTAACAAGTCTACTGTATTTCTGGCAAATCTGCTAATATCTTTTACTACTACCATATCAAATAAGCCCTTTTTAGCATCTCTCATCATTTTGTTAAACTCATCTCTTTTTGTAGTTTGTCTCCCTGTTATTCCTTCATCTGCATAAATGTTTACCAATTGATAATTGTTTTGCCTCGCAAATTCCTCAAAAAATTCTTTCTGTTTTTCCAAAGAATCTAATTGTTGTTCCTTTTCTGTACTTACTCTACAATATGCTGATATCCTTAACATATAAAATCACCTCTTATTATTTTTTCATACTGTTACATCTGCTATTGCAGATGTAACATTTTAAGTTGTGTGTGATGTTAACTCTGTTAAAAAGTATTGTCAAGTCTATTTATCAATAAAACTTACTATCTTTTAATAGTAAGTTTTATTGATTATTTTTATGTACATTTTTTTACTTCTTCCACTTTTTTATTTGCTAATTGATATGCAATCATATCTGAAAGAGCTTCTTCTAATTGTTTGTTCGTATTGGGATCTATAACTTTTATTTTGACATTACTATTTACCATATAACTTGTCCTCCTCACATATTCAATGTATATTATGTGTGAAATGAAAATATTACTAACGATTTATAAAATTTAAAAAGCCTTCCAGTTTATTCTTTTAGGCACATCTCTACCAACAGTTATACCATTTTTTAATACATAACTTTGACTTTTACTGTTATATTTATATATTGATTTGTTCCAATTTCTAAATGCTATATTATTAACTATTTTTTTGCCAGCTGACAATTCAAAACTTGCTTGTTCATGCATTTTCTTTAATATTTGTATATCTGATAATCCATCTTGTTTTTTTCTTTTACTTTCTACCCTTCTCTGAATATCTTTATTATGCTTAATTTTATTCAATCGTTTTCTATTGTTTTTCTCTTCTAAATATTTAATATCTGTTTTTAAAATTTTTGATATATAATTTGTTGATACATTTAATTTTTTTGCTATATCTCTTTGAGTATACTTTTCTTCAAAATATAATTTTTTTATTTTATCTTTCTTATCTCCCACAACAATCTCCTACAATTTTGGTTGATTTTTTGTTAAACACTTTATAGGTATAACGAAACTAATAGAGTTTTACTCTATTTTATTTCTAAATTTTTCATTGCTTTTTTAAAATTTTGTTTACTCAATGGTTGTACTTTTCTGTACCTTAATTTTTTAATTTTAACCCCTTTGCATATATAACCTACTATAAAGGAAATTATAGAAAGCACAATTATTTTGAACATTTTCTTTTTTCCTCCTGTTCATAAGCTTTGATTAATAAATCAACCATCTTTTCGTTGTATCTTTCATAATGCATTATCATTTCCTTTTCAACTTCTTTAGGTGTAATTTTGTTTACAGAATGTTTTAATGCATATACTGATGCTTTTGCATATTTAATAGCTGTATTAATACTTATTAATTCATCTCTTTTGATTTCTTTTTCCTCCAATTTTATTCCCTCCTTTCTAATCAACTTCAAAACTGATTTTGTTTTTCATAAGGAAAGAACAAAAAAAATTGCAAAATAATTCCCTATTTCCAAAATTTTTTTTATTTTTTTACAAGAAGGGCTAAAATGCCCTTCTTGTAATTGTTTTAGAAATTATAATTTTTTATTCCTTTTATTAAATTTAATATTATTGATTGATAACAATCTTCATCTCCATAAGAATATTTTCTTATAACTCCTCTTTTAAGCTTTATAATTTTTAACATGGCATCATTATCACCATTCTTAGCTTTTTTCCCTAATTCATATATATTAACTATCTCCATTTTCTCTTTCCTCCAATATTATTTTTTTTAATTTATTTAGTATTTTTGTTCTTTTCCTATAAAAGCTATTTGCCTTAATTCCCATCTTTTTGGCTATTTGTTCGCCTTTTAATTCGTTCTCAAAAGAAAAAGAAATCACTAACCTTTCATTTTCGGTTAGTGATTCCAACGCAATACTTAAACTTATGTCGCTTGTTTCTTCAAACAATCCTTTTTCGCTTGAGCATTCTATGACAATGTCTTCTTTATACTCCTTTATGTTTTTTTCTTCTTTCAACTTATTAAAAAAATTCCATGATGTTCCTACAATTGTTTTATCTAGGAAGCTATTAAATCTTCTATCTTCTTCTGTGATAAATACATATTTATAGTTTTTTTCCATAAATATTCCTCCCATTTCAAATTTGGGAGTTTTACCCTAAAATGAAAGGAATATTTAATTTACTATAAATCACCTTCTATTTATAAATTCCATGTTTATTAAAATTGTAAATAGTTACAAAATTTTACCCACTTACATTCACATCCTATGTATATTTTGAAAATTTATCTTTTGATAAATATACATCCTCTCAAGTAGGTAAAATTCCCATATTATTTTACAATATTTTTCTTGCAAAATTTGTCGAAACAAGTAACGTTTTTTACATTTATATCCATTTTTAATTTTAAATTCCTTATTCTATAATATATTGGGGGGTTATATGTAGAATTTTGCATAATTTTCTGTAATTTTTTCTATGTATGATTAAACTTATTTATTTTACAATATATAGGAAGATAGGTGATGAAAATTTAAATATTAACTTCTTGATACTGATTATAGTATGTGAGAGAGAGTACGAATAATAAAAGAATATTTAGGATATACAAGAGAAAAATTTGCTGAAGTATCAGAAGTATCTGCTTCTACTCTTTCTAGCGTTGAATTTGGTAAAACTCAAATAATTTTAATTACTTTATATAATATATTTGAAATATCAAATGATGAAATATTGCATGGCACAAAAAAATCAGACACAATATTTATATAGTGTCTGATTTAAATAAAAATACATCTAAATATATTTATAAAATCATCTCGAAATATGAAGCATTTCATAAATTATATAGATTTATTATTGCATATTTTATCAGTATGAAAAAAAGAATTCTACAAAGTCTCGATTTATTCTTTCCAATTTGAGTTTCAGAATAAAATGATGAAATTCCAAATGCAATAACAATTATAGCATTTTATATAATAGAATTTTGGGGAAATTTCTCATTATTTAAGAAAGCCCCAGCAAGAATATTCTTACTGGAGCTAATTGTTTAGCTATTCAAATATGAATAACTGTAGGATAGTTACTTTACCTTAACAACTATAACCTGTGCGTCCATTGTGTTCAAACGTTTAAATACATTGGAGATGGCATTGTTCCGAAATGTTTGAGAAATCTTTTCATCAGGATATGCATTTCTGACAATCAGATACTCATCAGCTGAATTTACAAACTCATTATTACTAACAAGCTCATAAATAGATATAGGAATGTTAATGTCTTCGACATTAGGGTAATAATCACTTGAAGTACAAGCAAACTTTGCTAATGTTTCAAACATCCTCGGATTATGTGTCTTTGCAGTTAGGAAGGTAGTATTAGAATTCTCAATGACTGTTTGTATCATTTTTGAACTCAAACCTTGTCCCTGTGCTCTGGGATGTAATACAATTCCATGTAAATGGAGAGTATCAATATCTTCGAGCTTTGCGAAGATTGAAAATCCACCAAGTTGGTCATTTTTATCAAAAGCCATACAAATAGTGTAATTTTCATTGCCGAACAGATGAGAAAATACATCATCAAAATCCGTAGGAAATTGAGCTGCATTTGCTACATCTAAGCATTGTAAAGCAATTGTTTCTTTGTTCCGAAAATTAGCGGGAACGCCAAAACAGATGCGCCAACCATACCAAGTCATGGTAATTCCTCCTTTTCAAAATAGAATTTGGATCTTTGTTGCCTACTGAGGATAATGCTTGATTAAGCCTTGCTGACAAATCCGACAGCATTATAGACTTGCTCAAGTTTCGATTTTGCAATTCCATGTGCGGTTTTCGCTCCTTTTTCATAGATTTCTGTTAAGAAAGAGTCATACTCAGGTGAGTTCAGTTCATAAAATTTCTTCTGAATCTCTTCGAGAGCATCTGCGACTACTTCGCCAACAGCTACTTTGAACTTGCCATAACCAACACCTTCAAATTCCCTTTCGATTTCAGAAGTAGATTTCTGTGTAATCGAAGAATAAATGTTGATGAGGTTTTGGATTCCGAGCTGTTCATCTGAATATCTTACGATATTTTCAGAATCGGTAACAGCTTTCTTGAACTTCTTGATGATAACATCTCTCGAGTCCAGCAAAGATATATATCCATTAGGATTAGGATCCGATTTGGACATTTTCTTTGTGGGGTCTTGCAAACTCATTATTCTTGCACCTGTTTCAGATATAAAAGCTTCGGGAATCTTGAAGATTTCTTCTCCATAAGTGGAGTTGAATCTTTTAGCAAGGTCTCTTGTGATTTCCAAATGTTGCCTTTGATCTTCACCGACAGGTACAAAATCAGAGTCGTACAAAAGAATGTCAGCAGCCATTAACACAGGATAGTCAAACAATCCAACACCAACGTTTTCTTGTTTTTGAGACTTATCTTTAAACTGTGTCATTCTGCTTAGTTCTCCCATGTAGGTCGAACAGTTGAGAATCCATGCAAGCTCTGCATGTTCGTGTACATGTGATTGCACAAAAATTGTATTAATTTGTGGGTCTAACCCACAAGCAATATACTGCATTACTGCTCTTTTTGTGTTTTCACGTAACACTTTCGGATCCTGACGAACTGTAATTGAGTGCAAATCAGCAATGAAAAACTTACAATCATATTCATGCTGGATTGTTACCCAATTTCTCAAAGCACCTAAATAGTTGCCAAGAGTAAGAATGCCAGAAGGTTGAATTCCGCTGAGGATGGTCTTTTTGTTCATTTAGAACACTCCTTTCAGTTAATTACGGTATCTTGTTTTCAATGTACTGTAAACTATCCTCCTTAAATAGTTTATGGTAATATTTTACAACATTTTATGTTAATTGTCAATATATTATCCACAACATATCGTATATGCTCCGATTAATTATTCGGTTTCTAGTATTGTTGACATATCTTTATCGCCTCTACCAGATAAATTTACTATTAAAACATCATCTTTATTATATTGTTTGGCAATCTTTATAGCATAGGCAACAGCATGACTGCTCTCTAATGCAGGAATAATCCCTTCTGATTTACATAACAATTTAAATGCTTCAATTGCTTCTGTATCCGTTACACTATCATATTTAACTCGCCCAATAGAGTGTAAATATGCATGTTCTGGGCCAATTCCGGGATAATCTAGTCCGGCAGAAATAGAATAAGCTTCTTCAATTTCTC
Organism: Clostridia bacterium; assembly: GCA_030539215.1. Taxonomy (GTDB): domain Bacteria; phylum Bacillota; class Clostridia; order TANB77; family CAG-508; genus CAG-452. The sequence continues at coordinate 17,282 of JAUNSM010000013.1, read as the reverse complement.
CTTTTTCATTTTGCATAATGTAAGTTTTCATACCATGTAAAATACCAATTTTGTTATTAAAAATTGCTGACGCATGTTTTCCAGATGCCAAACCTTGACCTGCACTTTCTACACCATATATATCAACATTTTTTTCATCTAAAAAGTCTGCAAATAACCCCATACTGTTGCTTCCACCACCGATACAAGCAATTATAGCTTTAGGTAATTTTTTTTCTTGTTTAAATAATTGCTTTTTAGCTTCCTCTCCAATTATTTTCTGAAAGTATTTAACCATTTCAGGATATGGGCTTGGTCCAACTACAGATCCAACTAAATAAAATACATCTTGATGTTTCATTAAATACTCAAAAGCTGCATCAACAGCATTTTTTAGTGTTCCTTCTCCAGAAGTTACTTCTTGAACATCTGCTCCTAATAGTTTCATTCTTTCAACATTAGGTTTTTGTCTTCTTATATCTTCTCTTCCCATAAAAATTGTACATTTTATATTGAATAATGCACAAACAGTTGCTACTGCTGTACCATGAGAACCTGCTCCTGTTTCAGCAATTATATGGGATTTATTCATTCGTTTTGCCAAAAGAATTTGACCAATTGTGTTGTTAATTTTATGAGAACCAGTATGATTCAAATCTTCTCGTTTAAGATATATTTTTGCACCTCCTATTTTTTTCGATAAATTTTCTGCATAATATAATGGTGAAGGTCTGCCAACATATTGTTTTAAATAATATAGATATTCTTTTATAAAGCTATCATCATTTATAGCTTTTTTAAACTCACTTTCAATTTCATTTAACTTTTCTTTTAAATCTTCTGGGACATATTGTCCTCCAAATTCTCCGTAATTCATAATTTTAACTTCCTTTCTTTTAAATACTTTTATGATTTTGAATTATCCAACTCCAGTCTGCATCCATAACACACCACCTCCAAAAAATAAAACACTCGTATCCTTATAAAGGACAAGAGTGTTCTCTTGCTATGCCACCTTTAACACAGAAGTAGTACACAAAGGTATTAAAATACAAAAAACTCCTATCCTAATAAAAGGACAAGAGTATAATCTTGCTATGCCACCTAATATCTATGTACTAACATACACGCCCATTTGTAACAGGTTGGATTCCCGTCAACGACTACTCTATAAAATATTTCGGGTTGCTCTCATCAGTCCATTCAGTAAAACCTCCAATGTAATATTTCCACCAACAATTACTCTCTAAAATTTTTAGTAATACTTACTACTCTGAATCAACGATTTAATTAAATTGTAAATATAATAGCACTAAATTAAAATAAAATCAATACTTTTTATAATTATTTTATGAAAAAAAAATTATAAACGTGAAAATTTTATAAAAAAATCGCTAGATTAATTATAATCCAGCGACTAGGGTGATTTTTAAATCTTAATTAACACAATAGCTACAACAATTATTACTGCGGATATTATTTTCTTTAAAAGGTTATTTCTTTCGTTCAAAAATATATACCCAATAACAACATTAACTAGAACACTTAAAGCTGCTAAAGGTGCAACTGTAGTTACTTGACCTAATTGATATGCTTTTAGTAGTGATACCATCATAAACCCCCAGACACATCCAGATATTAAAATAGATTTTTTATTTCCATTTGAATACTCAGAAATTATGTCTTTAAGTTTGATGCGCTCTGCACCCCACGTTAAGAGAGCAGGTATTAGTAAAACCAATGAACTATAAACTGGTAGACTCATGTGATCTGATATACTAATATCCAGCATTCTTCCTACAGAAGTTAATAAATTTGCTAGCAAACCTATCAACAAATATTTATTAATGCTGAAATCGCCCTTCTTAAAGAAGATTATAACGTTGCTTAATATAATAAGCCCTGCACCAATAAAACGAGTGGCAATGAAGTCTTCTCCAAAAAATAAAACACCACCTATTGTAGTAAAGACTGTTGGTATTTGACGCAAAATACAATATGTTGATACTTCAACACCTTTCATAACATTTGTGTTTAATCTACCAGCAATTGCATAAAAGATAATTGCTAGTCCTAAAAAAATCCAAATTTTATAGTCAGTTGGAAATGAAAATCCCATAAATGGACATAGAACTAGTACAGTTGTACCACCAATAAGTTCAAGAAGAACTGTTAATGCTCCATTCTGTCTTGAATCCTTTGTTGCTCTTTTATAATTTTGATTATATAGAACCTCAAAGACTAAATACAGAACAATGAAAGTTACCCACGAGTTTAAAATTTTCATAATGTTTCTCCTTCCATAATAACAATTGAATTAATAATACTTTCTAAAAAAACCCTCCTTCAAATAATATATAAATATATATTAACATAAAAAGTGTATGCATTCAACTTATTTTCCACTTTTTTGTGGAAAAAGTATTGACAATAGCATTTTTTTATGGTAACATAATTATACAAAACGCTTTACAGCGTGGGAGTATAGTTCAACGGTTAGAATAACGGTCTCC
>JAUNSM010000013.1:0-14690 GCA_030539215.1 Clostridia bacterium | reverse complement strand
TACAAAACGCTTTACAGCGTGGGAGTATAGTTCAACGGTTAGAATAACGGTCTCCAAAACCGATGATGCGGGTTCGATTCCTGCTACTCCTGCCAAATTCCATTATTATTTAATGGAATTTTCTCAAAAACTCGTTTACGAGTTAGAGGTCCGTAATAACGGGCCTTGTTTTAATTTAGGGGTATGGTGTTAATGGTAGCACGTCGGTCTCCAAAACCGCTTGTGAGGGTTCAAATCCTTCTACCCCTGCCAAAAAAGTAAATTAAGAGAGTTCATTATTGAACTCTCTTAATTTACTTTTTCGGATTACTGCAAATTTTTTTTGAAAGATAGAAGATTCTTATGAAGTCTAGCATTATATTCTACAACTCCTCCAGTTTCATCTTTTTCAATTAATCTTGAAGTAATGCTGTTTGTCGAGATAATACATTCAATTGACGAACAATTAGAAACATTGAAAACAATAATTAAATAATCAGTTAGTGTAGAATGGTTTCTTACTGAAAAACTTTCTATCATTGCTGATGCATCAATTTGCCTCAAAATTTCAATATTAGATCCATTTAAAAACTTGTCCAAAAAATTATCAGTCATATTGTGTATAAGTTCTCTACTTTCTTGCTTTGTTGCATTATCATTCAGCGATATAGCTAAAAACAATCTATTACTAGATTTTATTTTTCTATTCCGTTCAATAAATTTGCAAACTTTTAGATTGGAAAAATTACACTCTAAATTTTCATCATTTTTGACATAACTGCTTATATCAAATTGATATTGACATTCCTGTGAAAGAAATTCAATTATAGAGTAAACAAACCGAGTGTACGATGCTTTACATGTGCTTTTTGACATAATCCTTTACCTCCTAATTTAAGTAATCCAAGAGCATTGAGAATTACATTGCTGTAATTCTAGATTTCATTCAATACTTTAGGAAAATAATTCATTTAAGTATTGAATGAAAATATATATAAACCCACATAGGGTGGGAAACAAATTAGTATGCTATTTTTTGTTCATATTTTTCTTCTTTAATTTCTTTTTTACATTTTTATTTACTCTCATAATAAACTTCCTTTTTTGTGTTAATACATTAACATTATAACATTTACCTCACATTATGTCAACAAAATAACCACAAAAAAGTGGATATAATCCACTTTTTAAAGGGTATGACATTATCTTAAATAATAAAATAACATATTTTTAATCAATGACAATTTTTATTTGGTTAAACTCATTTATTATATTTAATTTTTTATCAAACATAGATAATTTATTTATTTTTTCTATAATATCTATGTTTTCAATTTTATTACATATTTTTAACGTTAATTTATCTTCTTCTTTTTCACATATTATATTAATTTCTTTTTCATTATTATTAAGTAAAAATTCAATTATATCAACCAAAATATAAATTATTGTTTTTATATCACAATTTACTGTTATGTTTTCATTATCATATTTAAAATTCAAATTACCATTTTGCATTTTTAAATATATTTCAAACAAAGAGTTTAATATATTATTTAATTCACTAACAGTCAGTATAGATATTTTTTCAATTTCTAAAGTTTTTACAATTTGCATTAATTTATTTGTTGCTTTTTTTACACTCTCTGAATACCTTTTTAATTCATCTTCTGTAATATCGTCTTTAGCTGTTGTTATACTGTCTATTAAACCTCCAATTACCATTGTTCTTTCGCGTACTTCTCCTATAAATCTGTATAAAAATTTACCAAAGAATTCATCTCTATATTGGTGTGCATCTAATTCTTTTTCTTGTTTTTTTATAGTTTTTAACAATTGTGCTGTTTTTATTGCAGATTGCACAGCTAATATAATTTTTTCGCTTCCTTCATTTTTGTCAACGTATCCCTGTATATTAAGTTGTTTCATCATTTCAAGTGGTGGTATTTTATCTGCATATCCTGTCTGTAATATTATTATTATTTCTTGATTATATTTTCTTACTTTAGTTATCACTTCTCCACCATTCATTTCAGGCATATAATAATCTAATAATAACACATCTGCTGTATTATTTTTTAAATATTCCACTCCTTCTGTTGGATTTTGAAAAGTAACAACTTTCATGCTTTCAAATTCTAGCGCATCTTTGATTGACTCTAGTACCTCTTCCCTATCATCGATAACAATTATTTTTGCTTCCGAATAATTGATTTCTTCCATTTATAATCCCTCCTTAACTATATTTTTTGGTATTTTTATATAAAATGTCGTTTCAACATTTTCTTCACTTTTAAATGTTAATTTTCCATTAAAAGCTGTTACCAACAGATTATTAGAATTTCTTACTCCTATTCCTGTTCCCTTTTTTCCTTTTGTTGTAATGTTCTCTTGTAGCAATTTGCTTTGTATTTCTTTTTTTATTCCTCCTGCTTTATCATTAATGCTTATGATATAAAATTCATTATCTTCACTTAAATCAATTACTATATCACCTTTTATATTATTCTCAGAATATGCATCTAAACTATTATTAATAATGTTAGTAATTATTCTGTCTAATTTGTTTCTTTCTCCAAAAATATAAATATTTTTTGATATATCATTTATAAATTTACAATTACAATTTCTAAATTTGCTGCTATTTAATATCCTAATCTGTTCTAATAAATCTAATAAACTTATTTCAGATTTTGAAGTATCTCCCGAAGCTCTAATTTGGTTTTTTACACTATTTATAGTTTCTCCCATATTTTTTAATGCTTTATCTATTGTTTCTAACATTCTTGTTAGTTTCTCTTTCGTTTCATCATTTGTTTCTATTCTGTCAGAATTAATATACTTTTTTAATGTTTCTATATTTAAACTTACTGCCATAAGTGGAGAGTTCAAATCATGTGCTATTCCTCCTGCTAATTCTCCTAATGTGTTTAATTCCGTTTGCTCTCTTATTTTTTCTTCGTCTTCTTTTAATTTTCTAATTTGTTCATTTGTTAGTTTTTGGATTTTATTATATGCATTTGACAATTCACCTATTTCATCTTGTGAAAGTATTGGTAAGATAGTTTCTTGTTCTACATCTGAATTTTCTGAAATATTTATTAACTGTTCACTAACATTAGAGATATTTTTACTTATGTTTTTAGACCAAATAATTAATATTGTTATATATAGCAAAGTATAGAATATTGATATTATAATAAATGGCATTACCACATCTTGACTTGTGGTTAAATACTTAAATCCAATAAAGACATTTTCTCCTGTCTTTAATTTGGTTTTTATTACATAAGCTTCCTCTTCAATGCCATAATATTCATATATTCTTCCATCTGTAGTTTCTATAAATTCTTTCGCATATTCTATAAAGAAATTACTGATATTAGCGTCTATATTAGATGTAATCTTCAAATTATCATTTATTATAAAATAGTAATCATCTTTATTTTTGAATTCTATTTGATTTAATTTTGCACAAACTTCTTCTATTGATAAATTGTCTAAATTTATATCTTTTAAACTCTGTTTATAATAATAGTAGATTCCTTCTCCTACTTTATCTGTTGTTGTTGCATATCCAAACAATGTAATTCCAACTATTACAACAATAAACAGAGGAAATAAATTATAAATAAGTGTTTTATAAAACATTGTTTTTTTATCTGGCATTTCGTATTCAGTATAATTATTGTATGTATACTCGATAATCTTGTTTAAGTCTTTCTTTATAAGAACTATTGAAATAACCCACGTAGCCATAAAAAATGAAAAATATATTAGTAAAAATTTCACACATAATGCAAAACTCATATCGACCATTGTAAATAGTATTAATAACATTAAAACTAGTAGAATTAATTGTATAGTTATTAGTTTTTTAGGAATTGCGTAACACTGTTTTCTAATTTTTTTTGTTTCTTCTAATGTTGTGTCTTTAGTATCTCTTTTCAGATATTTAAAAATATTCTTAAAAAATACATTAATAAATATCAAATGTAATGAAACTGCTAGTAGCCCTAAGAAAAGATATTGAACGTCATGTGTTATCATTTCAACTTTAAGTTGAAAATGGGATATTTCAGAATATGGAGGATAATTAGCTAAAATAGGTACTAAAAATCTCATTGCAATTAATACAATAATCTCTACTATAATTAATTTGGCATAAATTTTAAATTTAATATTTTTCATTAATTTCCCCTTTAATTATTTCAAATATTTTACTTAAATAATTTTTATCTATTTTATTCCAATTAAAACCGACATTATTAAGATTATCTATTGTAATATTGTTAGATGCCTTTGTTTCCATATAATCATTATTCATTAAATCATTTAATAAATGGGCATTTAAAGGCTCATTTAAATTTTCAATTAACTTAATCTGCTCTTCAATTGAAACTTCTTTTACATTTTCTTCTTTAATTAAATCTTCTATACTTATTAAATTATTATTGTATATATGGTATATGGTTTGTTTATTATTTTGTTTCATTATTTTTAATATGGCTTGTGCACATAAATCTACAGGACTTAAGTCAATTTTTAAATTTTTATGTACCTTTGTAATTGCTCTCGTTTTTAAAACAGTAGCTATTCTGCTCATAAATCCATTTTCAAGATTGTTCGTTTGAAATTTTCCATCTGAAAGTCTAGGCATAATATTTCCTAATCTAAATATATTTGCTTCTATCTCTTTGTTCTTTATTGCTTTTAAAATTTCGCACTCTGCTTCATATTTTGTTATCATATATACATGTTGTTTAAATTCTTGCTCTATGTTAATGCTATTTTCATTTAATATGTTAGTGTCTTCAATTTTACTAAATCCTCCTACTGATAATGTTGATATATGTGATACTTTTGCATTACACTTCTGTGCTAGATTTATTACATTTTTTGTTCCTTCAACATTTGTCTTATAAAATTTATTGTATTTCCCATAATGTCTAACATTAGCACCACTATGTATAATTGTTCTTACATTTTTTTTAATTTCTAGTAGATCCTTTTTATCTAAACCTAAATCTTCTTTTTCAAAATCTCCTGAAACCAGTTTTATTTTATTCACATTTTCCATATCTTCTTTTGTAAAATAATCTTTTATTGCCTTATTAATTCTTTTTTCTGGCAATTCATTGTTTTTTTCTCTTATTAAACAATATATTTTTTCAGTGCTAGGATTTTTTATTAGTTCTCTTAATATATGTATTCCTAAAAATCCTGTTGTTCCTGTTAAAAGAATTTTTGATAAATCATACTCTACCTTTTTGTTTATTATTTCAACATCTTGAATTTTATTTTCTTCTTTTTTTAAATCTTTTTCTTCTATTTTTTTTGATAAGTTTTCTATTGTAGAATTATCATTTATATCTTGAATTGTAATATCATACTTATTCATCATGGTTGCAATTTGCATTATATCTAATGAATCTAGTGTTAAATCCGTAAAGAAATCATCTTTTATTGAAATATCTTTATTCTTTGCAATTTTTGATATCATTTTTAATATTTCTTTTTGCAAATCACCTTGTGGCTCTATAATTTCCTTTTTGGTTTCAACTATGCCAGATAGTAATAATTTTCTATCTATTTTGCCATTATCATTAAGAGGGAACTCTTTAACTTGATATAATCTTGGAATCATATATGATGTTAAATGCTTTTTTATCTTCTCAATTACCACTTCTGTATAGTTTTCTTTTTCAGTTTCTATAAATCCAATTAATGATTTTGTATAATTGTCATTTTCCATTGGCATAACTACTACTTTTGTAATATCCCCGCAATTTAGTATCTCTTTCTCAATTTCTTCTATCTCAATCCTAAAACCCCTTATTTTAACTTGATTATCATTTCGTCCCACATATTTAATTCTTCCGTCAGTAGAAAAGTAGCCGACATCTCCTGATTTATATATAGTTGTGTTTAAATATGGATGATTAATAAACTTTTCTTTTGTTAATTCTTTATTTTTCAAATATCCTTCACATACTCCTATACCAGATATGCAGATTTCCCCTATGCAGCCAACTGGCATAATATTTAAGTTTTTATCTAATATTTGAATATTGTAATTATTTAATGGATACCCAATATAAATATTATTTTCTTCAATATCCTTTTGGGTAATTTCACACATTATTGCAAAAATAGTGGTTTCAGTAGGTCCGTATCCATTGTATACAATTATGTTAGGATATTTATTTTTCCAGTATTTTAATGGCTCTGCGTGTACAGCTTCTCCTCCTAATATAACTAATCTTATTCGGATTTGTTTTTCATCTATATTACTTATTTTTTCTTGTTCAATAACTTTATAGAAATATGCAGGAGTTTGATTTAATATTGTTATCTTTTCCTTTATTAATAGATTTAAAAACTCTTTTGGATTTGTTGTAGTTTCTTTTGGTACAATAATTAAAGTTCCACCATAAAGCAATGAACCATAAATTTCCCATGATGAAAAATCAAAAGTATATGTATGAAACAAAGTCCATCTATCTTTTTCAGTTTGCTTAAATAATCTATGCGTTGAATTTAAAAGCCCAACTACATTTTTATGTGTCATTAATGTTCCTTTTGGTTTACCTGTTGAACCCGAAGTATATATTATATATGAATAACCTTCTATTTTGCTTTTGTCTTTAATGTTTACACTTTTATTCTTTTCTTCTAAAATTTTATCAACATCTACATACTGAATATTTAATTCCTGTGTTATATATTGTTCGTGTGTAATAACATATTTACTGTTGCTATCCTCTACAATATACTTAACTCTATCCATTGGCCAATTAGGATCTATTGGAATGTAATATGCACCAACTTTTAATACTGCTAACATTGAAATTACCATTTCTAAACTTCTATTCAATAATAAAGTTATTGGTTCTTCTTTTATACCAATACTTGTAAAGTAATTTGCCAATACATTTACTTTTTCATCTAATTCTTTATATGTTAATTTTTTATTTTTAAATTTTAAAGCTACATTGTTTGGATTTTTTTTAACTTGTTTTTCAAAAAGTTCTACTAGTGTTTCATCTGGTGTATAAATATTTTTATTATTAAACTTATATCTTAAGTCTAACATTTCTTTATCTGGTATATATTGTATTTCTTTGATTCTTTTTTCTTTATTCTCAATTGCATTTTCAATAATACATATTAATCTTTCGTAAATTAATAGTTTTTCTTTTTCTTCAACAACTCCACTTTTGAAATCTAAGTTTAATAAATACTTTCCTTCATCATTATAGTCTGATATGTGTATTTCAAAACTACTCTGTTGATTTGCTGCAAAATTCCAAAAGTGATTAAATTCATAATCTATGTATTTCTTATCTGGTTTTATATTTTGAAAAGATAAAATAGTATCAAATAAATTGTTTGAATTTTTATTGTTTTCTCTAGCAAATTCCAACATTTTTTCATAAGGATATTTTTGATGTCTTAAAGCATTTCGTATATCTATTCCTATTCTTTTAGCTAATGGCTCTATTGTTTCGTTTTCATCAATTCTAATTTTCATAGGTATTGTTGAAACAAACATACCAACAGTTTGTTTTTCTGAAAAGTCTTTACGATTTAATAATGGTGTTCCTATAGTAAATTCTGTTTTTCCAAGGGTTTTATATAAGTATATTGCATATATTGTCATAAAAAAATTGTATTGTGTTATTTTATTTTCTTTGCAAAATGTGTCTATATTTTTACTTAATTTTTCTGATATATATTTACTAAATCTTTCTGCTTTACTATCTCTTGAAATTGAAATATCTTTAAATTGTATAGCCTCTGGAATATCTTTAATATACTCTTCCCAGTATATTTTATCTTTTTGATAAGCTTCACTTTCAAAATATTTATTTTCATTATTAATAAAGTCTATGTATGAAAATTTTTCTTCTGTAATTTCTTTTCCCTCTGAAAACATTTTATAAAATTCATTGAATTGTTTTAAAAGTATTTTAGTCACCCAAGCATCTGCAATTATATGATGTAATTTTATATAAATACCTGTTTTATTTATAGGCAATTTATATATCTTAAAAACATATAGCTTACTATCTTCGAAGACAAATGGAATTTTTGCATCTTCTTCCATTTCTATTTTTGCTGCTTCCATTTTTTTATTTGAATAATCAATAATTTGAATTTTTTGTTCTTTAAATTTTTTTACATATTGTACAGTTTTATTACCATTATGTTTTAATTGTATTCTTAATCCATCACTTACTTCAATAATTTTATTTATAACTTTTATGCAAGTATCTACATTAAGTTTTTTATTTATACAATAAGTAAAAGAAATATTATTTATTGATGTTCCTTTATAATATTCTTCTCTTAAAAGAATATTGTTTTGTGAATTTGTTAAATTATACAATTTCATTTCTTCACCTATCTTTCTTTTTTAGATAGTATCATATAGCTTATGCAAAATTAGTTAAAAACAAAGTATTAACTTTTTATACGTGTTTTGTAAATAATATCATATTATTGTATTTTTTTCAATATTTTGTCCACAATATATCGTATAGTGTATTGTTTATGTTTGCAAATATATCTGATATACTAATGGTATATTATAAAGTAGGTGATTTATATGGAAAATGATATAAATATTAGTTTGGGAAAAATATTTCAATTAACTAGAAAATCAAAAGGATATACTCAAGAATACGTTGCAGAAAAGCTTCAACTTGGTTCTAGGTATATTTCTGACTTAGAAAGAGGAAAAACAATAGGAAGTATCCAAACCTTTATTAAATTATGTAATTTGTATGAAGTCACTCCAACTTTTATTCTACAAAATTATTTGAAGATTAATGAAGATTTACAAATAGATCCTAATTTAATTGGTTTTTATTCTTTGTCTTGCAAAGATAAAGAAATTATACTTCAATTAATTAAATTTATGAATTCTAAAGAAGAATAGTAAAATTCTTCTTTATTTTATGCCGTAAATTATCAATTTACACGCAATTTTATATCCTTCAATAAATTTTTCTTCACATTCAATACTACTAATTTGTGCTTTCTTTTCAATATATTCATTCAATAATTCCTTTTCTTTTTCTTCTAATATTTTATTACTTTCTCCTAAAAGTTCATTATATTCTTTTGAAATTGGATTTTTTTCATTTATATTAATCTTTCCATTATATAAATTATTTAAAATATCTTCAGAAATATCCATATACGGTACACCTCCACTTTTTATAAATAACAATATAACATATTTTATGTGCAAAATTTGTTATAATTTGTCGAAGAAATATTTTTTTTGTTGTTTTAAAATTTTATTGTCCATTTTAACAAAATTAATTTTGGTATTTTCTTTGTATGTGTTTTTACTTAAGAATCTCTTTGTTTTTTCTATAAATTGATCATCTATAACAAAAATGAAATATTTATAATCCATCCAATACGATTCATTAAATATTTTAGCCATTTTGTTTTGAAGAATCTCATAATTTTCTTTATTTATAATACTTTTAGCAATATTAGTAAATACTAAATAAATATAGAATTTAAAATATTTATCTTTAGTAATATCTCTATTAAAAAAATTTTTATATTTATTCTTAAAATAATAATGATGTTTATCCAAAAATTTCTCAATTATTTCAAAAAAATTATCTTCATGCATAGTTATCACCTTCCAATATTTATTTACGAGTAGGTTTTCTACTCATTGTAGCATGAATTCTATTATAAAATCAATAAAATGTAAATTTAAGTTTTGAAAAGGTGTTTTTATGAAAAAATTTAATAATAATTTAAATGTTTTAGGTTTAGTTTTAAAAACTCATCGTGAAAAAAATGGTTTTACTAAAGAAGCGCTTAGTCGTTCATTAGAATTATTTGGAATTATTCTAGATAGAAATGAAATATATAGAATTGAACATTTTCGACGTTCTGTAAAAGATTTTGAATTAATTGCTATTTGTAAAATTCTTAAAATAGATTTTAATGATTTAATTCGCTTAATATCTGAAGATTAAAAAGCTATAAACCCTGAATTTATTGAGCTGAAATGTTAGTGTATTATCCCCATTGTGCTTAAAAAATAATACTCTATAAATTAAACCCCTCATCTCTCGCCTCATTTATAGTAGTCTAGTATGTAGTAAGAACTACCATAGGTGCTGTTATATAACTTTGTGCATACTTGCCCACACTTTTTACACCTATATATCACATACAAGTTTTGCCTCCTGAACTCTTTTTTTATTGTGAGTTTTTGTCACAAGATCTCACTGACACATATAATTCTAAATAGACTGTTAGAATTACTGCAAGTCAATTTTATAGCATCAGCTTGACTAAACTTATCCCTTTATTTTTTTGAAACGAGTTTAAGGCATCTCTCGTTTTATGAACAAAAAAACACCTATAAGAAATTCTCTTATAGATGTTTTTAAATTACTATCTAATTATTATTTGCCTGTTCTTGGCAATTTTTTATTTTTAATTTCAATTTCTTTCTCATATAATTTTGTTGTGTAATTATCTTCATCCCATACCATATATGTTTTGTTATAGCCTTCTATTTTTGTTTTATTTGTAAATATATCTTCGTTGTTTACATCTGAATTAATCCTAACAAAAATATATGGATTTATAACTGACTCAAATCCTACTGGAGCAGTTCCAAAATCAGCTTTAAATTCTGTTACATATTCATCTGCTTCTAATTCTATATTATTAAAGTCTATATAATTATTTACTTTTGTATTAAGTTTATCTTTTAATAATCTATAATCATTTTTATTAGTTTTAAAGTATATAGAATAATCCAAGTCTTGATTATATGTTCCTGTTATTAGTTTAGTTATTCTAGTATGGTCAGTTGGTAAATAATCATACCATGTAAATTTGTCTAGTGGTACATTTCCTGTGTTTTTAATTTTAAAATCGTATCGGATTTCTTGATTAGCCGTTGTTTGAACTATTCCTGTCTTTTCAATATCTACTGATGGTTTTTCTGATTCGTTAGTAATTTCTACATTTACTATTTCTTTATGCTCTTTAATTTCTGCTGAAAACTCATTTGTATTTAATAGAAACCACTCACCTGCTGACACCTCTTTAATATAGTAAGTTCCTTTATCTATTAATCTTGTAATAGCTGTTCCCTCTTCTCCTGTTATTACTTCATCGATAAGTATATAGTTAGAATTATATATTTCAAACTTAACATTTGGAATTGGTGTCCCTGCTTTTGTATTATTTATAAAATTATCATCTTCATTTGTTTTAATTATTTTTATTTGACCTTTTATTCTTTCATTAGTAATATCTAGTTTTGAAATAATATCAGTTTCAACATTAACTTTTATAATTTCTTCGTTTAAAATATGCATATTATCTGTCTTTGTTTCTTTTAATCTGTATTCTCCTATTGGAATTCTAGATGTTATTGCATATCCTTCACTATTTGTGCAAACAGTTTCTACAACTTCATCATTAGAATTTATTACTTCAAATTGCACTTCCTCTAGTTTATATTCGTGATTTTCACTATCTACTTTGTACACTTCAATTTGACCTTTTAATTTTTCATTTTTAATTGTTATTTCTGATGTCTCATTCCATTTAATATCGGCTGAGTATTTTTCATCGTTTAGTTTATATATCTTATTTGTTTTTAATTCTTTAATTTCTGCTATTCCTGTCCTAATATTTTCAATATATGCAATTCCATCTTCTCCTGATACAGTCTTATATTTATATCCATCTTGATCTGTCACTTCAAATTCAACATTTGCTATAGGTTGATTTTCATTATCTAAATCTACTTTATATATTTTTAGATTACCTTTTTTATGCTCATTTTCAAATTGAATGTTTTTAATTTTATTTTCTTCAACTGTTACAGTTTTTATTTCATCATTTAATATATATTCTTCATTAGTTTCCAAACTTACTTCTTTTATTTTATAGTTTCCTATTGGAATTCTAGAAGTTACAGCCTCACCATTTTCATTTGTTTTTATTGTTTCTATTACATGATTATTTTTATCTATAATTTGAAATTCAACATTTGAAAGCTTTGTTTCGTTATAGTCTTTATCAACCTTTATAATTTTAATTTGACCTTTTTTCTTTTCATTTTCAACTTTTACTTCCATTGTTTCATTCCAATTTACTATAACATTTTGATCAATTGCTAAATTATATTCTTTTTTAGTTAATGTCTCTCTTAATGTATAATTTCCAGTATTAATATTCTTAACTTCTGCAATTCCATTTACATCAGTTACAAGATGATTTACTATCCTACCCTTATAATCATATAAATCAAATTCAACTGCACCAAGAGTAACATCGTTATCATCTTTATCAACTTTTACTATCTTTAAATTGCCTTTTTTATGCGAATTTGTTAATCCTACTGTTTTTATTTGATTATAATTTAAATCAATACTCACAGGTGTTGTATCTAAAATATATTCATTTTTTGTCGAAATTTCTGTTAAGATTATTTTCCCTTGCCTTAAATTATTTATTTCAATTTTACCTTCTTTATTTGTACTAAAATCACCTATATTCATACCATTTTCATATTTAGCATTATACACTATTCCTTCTAATACTTCTCCTGTTTCTCTGTCAGTTTTAGTTATATTAATTTTTGCTGTATTTGTTTGTATTTTTAAATTTACAACTCCTCCTTCATCTGAATATGGATCATAAGTTACTGCATAATTCTGCCAATTACTACTTGGAGATGCTCCATAAAATATTGGATAAGTTGCACATTTTGCTTGTATTGAAACTATAATGTCAATATCATTTATCAATTGATTTTTAGGAATATAAATTTTAAAACTTTCACTTGCCTTAAATGTTGTTTTTCTATTTCCTGATGTATCAGCTGAAAAAGCACCTGTAGGTAAATTTGCAATACTTGTAATTGTATAATTACTCATATTAACATTAGATGTTACTCTAAATGTTTGAGAATAATAATTTCCTTCCTCTATAAAACCACCATTTTTGTTTATATGTAAAGTAGCTGTGGCTGGAGTCTCTGTTCCGTATCTACCTTCGTTTACCATTCTTTCCATTGCATTAACAATCCTATTTCCTCTGTCATCAGCACCACGATAAAAGCTTCTAACATCTCTATCGTATAATATTGAATATACTGCTTGTTTTGTTGCCACAAAAGCATCATATTTGTCATGAACACCCAACTGCTCTGGTGTTTTATATGGATACCCATTTTTTATAACTCTATAAATTCTAGCATCGTTTAGTATGTCTGTAATACTTACTGTGTATGCTTCTAATTCACCAACTCCTTCTCTTTCTCTATTCAGACAATATGCAGGATATTCCACTCCATCTTTTATATGTGCAACATAAGTAGTTGTTACATAATACCAACTACCACTGTTATTGTATTGTAAATGATTTTCACATCTTCCTAAATTTTGTATAGTTGCATTAGAAATTGCAACTGCTTGTACTATATTACTAAAACTAGATAATGCTATTAGAAATAGTAAAAATATAGTGAGCATTTTTTTATTTTTTGTTTTTTTCATACTTCCTCCATAATAAAAGACACCTACCTAGTAAGTGTCTTGTTAAATTTTATTTAATTTTTTTAAATTAAGTAGCATTCTGTCCAAACATATTCACCATTAACATAGTAATCTTGCGAATATACTCTAATTGTACCAAATTTATATGATAGCATATTTTTTACTCTTTGTTCTGTAAAAGTAAATTGATTTGTTAAACTAATAATTGAACTATCTACTTCAACATTATATCCATATTGAATCATTAATTCACTTGGATTACTGTTTATAACATTTTTCATTTTTTCCATCATATCATTATTAACTTGATATTCTTCTACTTCCTCTGTTGATACAGAAATAGGTAATTGTTCTTCAATTTCTGCATTCATGCTTTTTGCCTCTGTTACTTTATTCTCTGCAATAACTTCTTGCTTTGATTTACTTGTTTCTGTTTCTACTTTAGGTTGTAATATGTTTACACTTTCTGTCTTTACACTATTAGTAGTAATCTGTTGTTTGGTATTTTCCTTTGCCTCTATTCCTGTGTTTTTTATATTATTTTCCGTTTCCAATTCAACTGTATTTTCTTTAACTGTGTTGTCTATAAGAGCTGTTTCAACTATCGAAACATTATAGGATAATTGTTCTACATTAGTAGCATTTTGTTTTTGCTCTATTTCTTTTTTATTACTATATCTTGTTATTACTGTTATAGTTGCAACAACAAATATAAATAAAATTATTAATATATAGATTTTACCAATTATATCTGTATTCCAAAATTTCTTCCATAACCACATAAAGAATCACTCCTTTTTTTCTATTGTAACTCTGTATCTGCTTTATTACAACTCTTTCGACATTCTTTCTAATTATTCGACACCGCTTCAGTTGCTTGAACACAAAGCCTCTGATTTTTTTTATTTGTTATGCAAGTTATTAATGTTAATTTGTTATCTTCTGTACTTTTCAATAAATACCAATCTGTTTCATAAATCACTTGAATATTATCAACAATGTAAGTTCTATCATAAAATTTAGTTCTATATTTTATTTAATCACCACACTCTAATTCATTTATTCTTGCAAAATATGAATACTTATCGCCTCTATTATGCCCTGCTAATCCTATATTTCCATCATATGTAGCCGTTTCTTCTATGT
>JAUNSM010000012.1 GCA_030539215.1 Clostridia bacterium | reverse complement strand
TACTATTAGAAAATGTACATAAAAAAATAGTTAAAACTCTTCAAAAATCTTTACCTGAAAAATATTTTAATAATGATAGACATTTTATAGATAATATGCCAGCACCTTTAAGATTTTTTGTAAAACGAAAAATTAAAAAATCTTTAGGAGGTAATCTTAGAAGTTTTATAGTAGGTGCAGCAGCAATTAACCCAAGTATAATTGAATCATTTTTCAAACTTGGATTTAAAGCTTTACAAGGTTATGGTTTAACAGAATGTGCTCCATTAGTTTCTGGAAATAATGACATCTTTTATAAAGCTGATTCTGTAGGACTTCCTATACCTAATGTAGAATATAAAATCAATAATCCAGACAGTCAAGGAAATGGTGAAATTATTGTAAAAGGACCAAATGTAATGCTTGGCTATTACAAAGATACAGAAACAACAGATAGTGTTTTTAAAAAAGGTTGGCTATATACTGGAGATTTAGGATATATTGATAATGATGGATTTTTATATATTACTGGCAGATGTAAAAGTGTTATTGTAACACAAAATGGTAAAAATATTTATCCTGAAGAAATAGAATATTACTTAAATGAAAACCCTTTAATTTCAGAATGTATAGTTATTGGAATTACCCATGAAAATGACAGTGAAACATATGTAAATGCCAAAATTCTTCCAAGTATAGAAGCATTTCAAGAACATTTAAACAAAACAGACATTACAGATAGCGATATAAATAAAGAAATAAAAAAAGTAATTTTAGATATTAATAAAAAATTACCTAATTATAAACACATTAAAAATTATAAAATTGTAAAAGAACCATTAGAAAAAACCACTACTCAAAAAATTAAGAGATTTGGTAACAATTTAAGTATGTAATATCTCAAAAAAACAAAGATTGATTTGTCAATCTTTGCTTTTTTTAATGTAAAAATTTATTCTAGAACATAATCTGTTCCCAATAGGGCAAAATGCCCCATTAAAAACAACGAATTTATTCTTCATCAATAAAATTAAATTCATCCTTGAACTTTTCTTTAAACATTTCAAATACTTTGTTTAATATTTCTTCATCATCTACACTTACATAAGATTCTTCATCTTCTACTTCTGTTTCTTCTACTTTTAATATTACTACCTCTTCCTCTGTCGCTTCGTCTTGTTCAATTGGCAATAATACAACATATTCTTCTCCATCTAGTTCTATTAAATCTAGAAACTCGAATTGTACTTCTTTTCCTTCTTCGTCATTTAATACTATAATATTGTCTAATTCTTCTTCCATTCCTTCTGTATCATTGTTTTCAAAATCCATTATTTTTATCTCCTTTCAAACTTCATTATTTAAATTTATTTTTTAATATTAAAGTCTTATTTTTTATATCATATCTTTTTATAGTTTACAACATATATTACATTTATTTTTAAATTTTATTTATATAGGTTTCTAATATATACACTGCCGATATGGTATCTACTAATTCATTTTTTTTCTTTTTGTTGATTCCTAAATCAATCATGGTTTTATGGGCTTGTACTGTTGTTAATCTCTCATCAATTGACACTATTTTTATTTTATTATATTTGCATTTTAATTTATGAATAAATTTTTCTGTTATTTCTGCTCTTTTGCTTTTATCTCCATTCATGTGTATAGGCATACCAACTACTATAGTTTCTATATTATAATTATTTATTATTTCATCTAACTGATTTAATAATTTTTTTTCATTACCATTATAACTAATTGTTTGCAAACCTTGTGCTGTTATTTTTAATTCGTCTGTTATTGCTATTCCTACCCTTGCTTCTCCATAATCTATTCCTAGTATTCTCATATTACTCTTCTAATCCTACATAATTTTTTACTATTTTTTCTAGTAGTTCATCTCTTTCTATTGCTCTAATAAGATTTCTAGCATTTTTATGACTTGTTATATATGTGGGATCACCAGATAATATATACCCAACTATTTGATTAATAGGATTATATCCCTTTTCTGCTAAAGCCTCATATACCTCTTTTAATATTTCTTTTGCTTTTACATTTTTGTCTCTTTCAACCTTAAAGTTCATTGTTTTATCACTTGTCATTAATATACCTCCTTATATACAATTAATATTACTTTCGTTTTGAGAACAATTATCAAGATATTCTTCCAATTTTTTTGTTACTTCTTCTAAACCTGTTCCTTTATAATAAGTTGCAAGTACAAAATTAGTTTTTGCATAAATATTTTTTTGTATTAGTTTTTTGTTTTTATTGTTTTGTTTTTCTTCTTTTTCTATTGTCACATTTTCTATTTCTTCCTTCATTGATTTTACAAAGGTTTCTACACCCTCTATATCAACTCCCGAAAAAGCTATTGCAAACTTTGGTCCCATATATCTTACAAATATATACTGAGAAGATATACTCCTTTTTATTATATTACTAATATTTATTATTAGTTCAGTGCCAATATTTCTACCATATTTTTCATTTACTTCTTCAATATTTATAATTTTAAACATACATATACAACTTTCAGGATAGTTATCTATTATTCTTTTCCCTTTTCCATATAAATATTCAGCTGAATTTAATTCTGTATTTTTATCAATTCTATAAATATTTTCTATTGTATTTTGATATGATACTGTTTTTAATACTGATACTATATTTTCTCTTACAACTCCGAAGCACACTTGTATCTATATCGTCAAATGCATGTGCTTCACTATTTTCTATAATCCAATACCCTATATAAATATTATCAATATATAAAGGAAAAAACATTGCTGATTTTGCTCTTCCCATTTCCATTTTTTGATAAGAAAGTTTTTCGTCTGGTCTATTTATTGTTATATATTTTGGTGTTGCCGTCATTATACTATCTTTAAACATTCCTTCTGTATGTAAATTTTTCATTGTGTCCCAATGTTTTTGGTCGACATTTGTTGCTTTTATACTATATTCTGCTCCATTAAATACTACTATTGTAGAATATTTTATGTCGAATTTTTCAATTAACATATCATTTATAATTTCAAGTTTGCTTTCTACTGATGAATCTTTTCCAATAACATCTAAAAAATCTTGTAATACATTTAAACTAGATATTCTATCATTTATATTACTAAAAGTTTTAATTTTTTTATATATTGAAAGATTATATATTATTAAACCTATTATAATTAATACTAGTACAAATATTACTATTAAAAATGGTCCCAAGTTATCACCTCTATCTATTTTATTGATTTATATTTGCTTTCATTTTGCTTAAGGTATCATTCATTTCATTAGAAAAGCCGTCTTTATGTTTACCTCTTTTAGAAGAATATGTTTGTTTATTAATTAAAGGATATATCATATCACATAATTTTTTCAACTCTGATATAAATAATTTTGTATATCCATTTAATGATATTGAACATGTTATTAATGAATCTAAATATTTTATATAATTTTGCATTTCAAATGATATAATACAATATTTCACATTATCTTTGTCAAATAAATCCTTCATATATGTCATTGATGGATCATTATATTTACAGATTCCGCCAATTAATGTTTTTATTGATACACTTTTTATTTTTACCCCTTTATTAATTACAATTTTTATTTTTTCTTGTTTTAAAACTCCTTTTGATTGTAAATTTCTTAAAAATGCTGTTAAAGGCTGAATAGTTAATACATCCATACTTTGTACTAAATATATTTCTTGTGATTTCTCAAAATATTCCATTGGCGTATCAAAATCACAATCAATTAAAACTACAGAATAATTATTTATTAATGTACTTAATATAGAATCTACATCATTATAATCTACATCATCTTCTGGTACAGAAGTATACACCGATAAGTTTTTATTTATTTTTATTCCATCAATACTTCCACTTTTTAATTTATTTATACTATTTTTTGCAGTCTGCATTAAGTGCTCTTCATTATTTGTATATATATAATATGCATTTTTAGTTTTAGTCATATCTAATATTGCAGTTGAAATTCCCATAGAAGCTAGCATATGTGCTACATTGTTAACTATAAATGATGTACCATTTTTTGTTGTTCCTACAAAACTTACTACTTTTTTATCTTTAGTGATTAATGTGTTAAAATTACTAGGCTCTACAGTTTTATATTGCGTTTGCGTCATTGATGTGTTATTAATAGTCTCATTATAATCTTCTTCCTCGTCCTCGTCTTCATCTAATTCAAATAAATTAACGTCTTCTTTTATACTATTATTTAAATTAAACAAATCTATTGGATTTTCTTCTTTACTTAACGCTTGTTTTGAAGATTGTACCTCACCTTCTGCTTCTATATTAAATAAATCTATTAATTCGTCTGTTTCTTCTTTTTGATTAGTTTCGTTTTCTATATTAAATTCTTTTTTAGGTCTTCCTCTTTTTCGTGCTGGCTTATCAATATTTTCTACAATTTCAGGAACTATTTTTTTAGGTCTTCCTCTTCCTTTTTTTGCCTCAACAGCTTGCTTATTTATGTTTGCTTCATCATATTCTTCTATTATTTGTGGTTTTGAAATATCCTGAATAGGCTTTTCTTTTATAAGCCTTTTAACTTGTGCCGTATTTACTCCTGATGGTATAATAATAGGTTTAGTTATTCTTGATTTATTGGATTCCTCTTCAATCATTTTAACTTTAATCTTCTCTTTGTTTTTTTCTTGTTCTGTTTTTTTAATTTGATTGTATTGATTTAATTGCGGTTTATTTGAAGCTACATCAGCTCCAAAAGAAATTAATTCTTGATATTTTGGAGATTTTTCTTCTAATACAGCTTTTACTGAAATTGGTAAAAATCTAATTATCATTTTTAGTTGTATATCTGTGTACTGAGAAACTATGTTATTAAAACTATCTACATATTTATCTTCATTTTTTCCAAGTCTTTTATAATGTGCTAAAATATTTTGTATTTCTTCTTCACTAATACTATCTCCGCTCTCTGCTTGATAATTCACATTCTCTGTTTCTATTTTATAATATAATTTTGCATCTTTTTTTGTTCTAGGTTTATTTATTAATTTACAAACTTCTTCTATACTTCTGTCTTGTCCTATAATGGCATTATATATACCAATACCAAATAATTTAGTAAGCATTTCATCTGATTTGCTTCTTCTATCAGTACAAATAAGTACAATTTCTGTATTATTACCTTCTTGATTTATAGCTTCATCACTTATTTTGTCTAATTTATCAAATAAAAATCTATCTATTGTATCATAGTTATTGTTTGCAAATGGCTCTAAATCCTCACTAATTACTACTCTATCATAGTTTTTATCTTTTTGTAATTCTTTTAAAATTGCATTAAAGTAATATACATTTTTATATGATAATATTTCTTTAAAATCTTTTTGATACTTTTTTATAATTGCTTTTGAAATATCGTCGTTGTTTACTGCAAATAAAACTTTCATGCTTTAACCCCTCCAACCTCTTACAACTATTGCAAATATAAGTGGCAATACTTGACATATAACTAATATTGTAATAAATGCTATTATTAGATTAAATCCTTTTTGTTTTGTATCCAATCTTCTTGTTCCTAATACATATTGATATAGTGCTCCTATTGCTATACCTATAAAACACGCCGGTATACTATATAATCTTACTTTTTTTAATATATACGCTGTTTTTCCATAAGATTCAGATCCATATTTTCTAGTATATTCATTCATTTCATTTTTTGTTTCTTCTTTCATTTCTAGTAATTCACTAGCTGTATTTGTTTCTAACATTTCTTTTTCTTCTATTGCTAGTACCTGTTCAAAAGATAATAACATTAATATTATTATAGCTATTGATATAAATATTTTTTTTATTACCATTATGTTCCTCCCTCGTATTTGCTTCTTTTACTTATAATATCATACAATATTATTTAGAAAATAGCAAGGAAAATTATTTTTTTTTTAAGCAATTTAAATAAAATACTTATTAAGTAAAAAACAAAAGTTGAAAGAAAGGTATCATACAATGGTCAACACTTAAATATCCTATTTAAACAAATGAAAAAAACACCTAAAAATAGGTGTTTTAATAATTTATTACTCTGCTACCCCTTCAGTTTCTGGAGCTTCATAAGCTTCTAAAATAGCTGATTGAATTTTTTCTCTCGTTTCAGCATTGATTGGATGAGCTATATCTTTAAATTCCCCGTTTGGAGTTTTTCTACTTGGCATAGCTATAAATAATCCATTTTGGCTTTCGATAACCTTTATATCGTGGATTACGAATTCATTATCGAATGTTACAGAAGCAACAGCTTTCATTCTGTTTTCTGAATTTACCTTTCTTAAACGTACATCTGTTATTTGCATTTCTACGTGCACCGCCTTCCAATGTTTTTATTATATTATACATGTTTTACTATGTACATTATTCTTATTCGCCAAAAAATGTTTTTTTCCTTCTTTATTTTACAATATTATTTTATTCTTCACATCTTTATTTATATATCATATTATATACAGATTTACGATTTTTACTTAAAAATATTGAATTTTTTTAATTTTACGTATATAATTCTTTAAATAGAAAGGTGTTGTAACTAAAATGATTAATTTTAATAATAATATTGATAATTTAAAAAAATATAAACATATACATATGATTGGTATTGGCGGTATTAGCATGAGTGGAATTGCAGAAATTCTCCATAACTTTCGGAATATTTGTTACTGGTTCTGATATTACTCGAAGTAAAATTACGGATAAATTATGTAGTAGAGGAATATTTGTTTCAATTGGTCATGAAACAAATCTTGTAAAAAAAGCAAGTTTAGTTGTATATTCTGCTGCTATTAAACCAAATGATATTGAACTTGTAGAAGCAAGAAAGAATAATATAACTACTGTTGAAAGAGCTGATTTTGTTCGGATATATAACTAGATTATATAAACATTCCATCGGTATTGCTGGAACCCATGGAAAAACAACTACTACTTCAATGGTTTCTTTGTGTTTTCTTGAAGCAGGACTTGATCCTACAATTCAAGTAGGTGCACTTTTAAAACCAATTAATGGAAATAATAAAGTTGGAAATAGTGATTATTTTATATTAGAATCTTGTGAATATGTAGAAAGTTTTTTAAAATTCAGTCTACAATCAACAATTGTTTTAAATATAGATAATGATCATTTAGATTATTTTAAAAATATTGAAAATATTAAAAAGTCTTTTAAAAAATATGTTGCTCTTTTGCCTTATGATGGATTACTAGTTATTAATGCAGATGACCCTAATTGTATAGATTTGCGTTCTTCTACTGAATCAAAAATTGTAACATTTGGTATTAAAAATACAAAAGCAAATTTTGTAGGAAGAAATATTATTTTTGATAACAAAGGCTTTGCTAAATTTGATGTTTATCGTAATAATACTTTTTATTCAGAAATTAAATTGTCTGTACCTGGTATTCATAATGTATTAAACGCTTTGGCTTGTATTGCACTTTGTTTTGAATATAATATTGACAAATATGATATAAAATCTGCAATTTCTAAATTCACAGGAGCAAGTCGTAGATTTGAATTAGTTGGCTCTTATCAAAATATTGATATATATGATGATTATGCTCATCATCCTACTGAAATACTTGCAACAGCAAATGCTCTTAAAAACAAGAAATATCGTCAATCTTGGATTGTCTTTCAACCTCATACATATAGTAGAACAAAAACTCTTCTTGATGATTTTGCAAATGCTTTAATAAATTTTGATAATATTATAATTACTGACATTTATGCAGCAAGAGAAGCAAATAATTATAATATATCTTCTACAGATTTAGTTGATAAAATAAAAAAACTTGGAAAAGAAGCTATATATATTTCAGATTTTAATAATATTGTAAAATATGTTAAACAAAGAGCCTGCCCAAATGATATTATTCTCACAGTCGGCGCAGGCACTATAACTGAAATTGGAAAGAAGATATTAAAATAGGTGGTTTGTTTTGCTTTATCATTTCATAATTACTAGTGCAATTACAGCTAAACCAATTATTACTCTATATATTGAAAATAGTTTGAAACTTCCTTTTTTTAAATATTCTAGTAAAAATTTAATTACAAATATTCCTACTATAAAACTTGTTAATACTCCTATTACAAATGGAATGCTAAAAACAAAATCTTTTAGTTTATAAATTGTAGCTCCGAATACTATTGGTGCTGATAGCATAAATGAATATTTTGCTGCTGATTCTCTTGTTACACCCATAATTCTTGCTGTTGTCATTGTTACACCTGAACGTGATACTCCTGGTATAAATGCTAAACATTGTGATAAACCAATTAAAAATGTTTGTTTTAATGTCATGTCTTTATATTCTGTTTTTGATTTGCATTTTTTATCAACTATGTACAAAATAATTCCCATTATTATTAACGCAATTGCAATTATTATTGGCTTTTGTAAATAATCTTCTAAAAAATGGTCTAGTAAAAATCCAATAGCTCCACCTGGAATCGTTGCCAAAACTATGTACCAAAACATTTTTCCTTCTTGTGTTTTTTCTTTTTTTACTATTTGGTTAAAACCTCCAATTATTAATTTTACCCAATCTTTAAAGAAAAATATTATAATTGCTAAAAGAGTCCCACTATGCAACGCTACATCAAATGCTTCAAAAGCTTGATTAAATTCTGGTGATATAGTCCAGTTTAAAGCCCAAGGTATTAAACTTAAATGTGCTGAACTTGATATTGGTAATAATTCTGTAAGTCCTTGTATTATTCCTAATATAATTGATTGTATTATTGTCATTTTTTTCCTTCTTTCTTAAAATATAACTTTATCTAATATCTGTTTTATATATTTAGCAGATGTATATGGTGCTGCTTTTCCTGGCAGGCCTAATGCTTTTACTACTTTTATATTATATTGTTTAGCCTTTTCAAAATCAATTCCTCCTGGATTAGAAGCCAATTCTATTATTATTGATTTGTTTTTTATAAGCTCTAATTTTGCTTCATCTAATATTAGTGCTGGTATTGTATTGAAAATAATATCATATTTATTATTTAAGCTTTTTTCTAATTCATTTATATGTATAGCATTGTATCCATATGTTTTAATCCATGCTAAATCACTTTCTTTTCTTGCCATACAATAAACATGTGCTCCTAAATTTCTCAATGCGTTAGTCAATAATTTTCCTATTCTACCAAACCCTAAAACTAAACAATTGCTATTATGAATAGTAATTTCTGTTTCTTGCATAGCAATTTGAATAGCACCTTCTACTGTTGGAATTGTATTTAATACAGCTAATTCTTCTATATCCATTAAATCAATTATTGTTATATTATTTTTTTTAGCATTTTGTTTTATTTCTAATTTTATTGCTCCAGCAATTAAAGTTTTGTTTTCTATTATTTGTAATAAATCATTTATTACTACTTTTTTATTGCTAAATGGAGCATATATATGTATACCATCTTTTGAAAAAGGCATTCCACTTATTATATAATTACAATTAATGTTTAATTCTGTTATTGTATTGCATTTTACTATATTACTATTTAAAAATTTATTGTTTTCTAATCCATATGTATAAACTTCAAACCCCTCATTTTCTAATATTTCAATTAATTTTATAATTCTTAAATCTCCACCAATAATTCCTATTTGTTTATTCATAACATCACTACTTTCTCTATTTAATATTATTTAAGAATTATATTTTTTATGATTATTTTCTTTTTCATTTAAAATTTTTGTTAAATTATATGTATTATCTAAATATTCAGAAATATTTTTTTCTTTTTTGGATTCTTTTAATTCCTTTATTAAATTATCTTGAGGTTTACTTATTAACTGTTTTATTGAAAAAAAGATTGGTTCTTTACATGCTAAATCATAATAATATCTTGATGTATTTGTTGCTTTGTTTAAAAACACTGCTGCCTTATTTTTGTTGTTTTTCATCATATATATTTTTGCAAGTTGATAATATGCTTTTAATTCTACTTCACCATCTATACTTTGCATAAAATATTTTTCTGCAGAATCTATATCTCTATATAAAAGAGAAATTTGTCCTAGTCTATAATATGCATTATATAAATTTGAATCTAATTCTACAGCTTTTTTATAACATTCTTTTGCTAAAGAAAATTCGTTTATTCTACTATATACTATTCCTAAATTATAATATAAATCTGGCTTGTTTGTATTATTCTTAATTGCTTGTACATATATATGTGCAGCTTTTTTAAAATTTTCTCTTTCAAGCAATAATTCACCGCAACATTTTACTTGCTTCATATAATTCTGGCTTCTTTTTTACTAGGGTATTTAGCATTTGTATTGCCTCGTCTTTTCTTCCTAAATCTCGTAGTAACTGTGATATTTTAAAATAAGATTTATAATCATTTCCTTTAATATCCAAAACCTTTACATATTCTTCAATAGCCTTTCTCATTCCTCCTTCTTTTTCATAAATTTGTGCTAACATTTTATGTGCTATATAACTCTTGTCATATTTTACAACTAAACTAATTAGTAATTTTTTTGCCTTTTTTGCCTTTCCAAAAACTAGAAAAATTTTACTTGTACATATATATATTAATTCACTAAAATTTATTCCTTTTTTCTCTACTATTAAAAGAATAATTGGAATAAACAAACATAATATATAAGCAATTATTTTAAATATTAATCCTGTACAAACATTAAATATAATTTGTACAAAATCAAGTAATATTCCTACCGCTTGACTTATTAATACAACTAAATATATTGTATCATTCTTTTTTATTAGTCTAAATGTAAAAATATATACAAAAAGTAAAAATGCTAATAGACTAAATAAAATTTTTTCAATCATCATTTAACCTCCACCTACAAATCTTACATTATAATTATTTATACTTTTTTGTATAATTTTTTCTGCTTCTTCTCTTCCTAAAACCTTTTCTACTACTGTTTGTTTGTCTTCTAATTGTTTATATACTTCAAAAAAATGCATTATTTCAGATGAAATGTGATTTGGCAAATCTTTTATGTCTTTATACATGTTTAAAAAAGGATCTTTTTTTGCAACTGCTATTATTTTTTCATCATTTTCTTCTGAATCTATCATAGTTATTACTCCAATTGGATAACACTCAACCAAAGTCATTGGGTCTATGTTCTCTTGACATAATACTAAAACATCTAATGGATCATTATCATCTGCATATGTTCTTGGTATAAATCCATAATTAGCAGGATAATGAGTTGCAGTATATAACACTCTGTCGAGCTTTAATAATCCTGTTTCTTTATCTAACTCATATTTGTTTTTTCCACCCTTTGTAATTTCTATAACTGCTATAAAGTCATCTGTTTTTATTCTTTCTTGGTTTATATCATGCCATATATTCATATGCCTTTTTACCTCCTAAGCTTTGTTCAAATATATTTTAATTCATTTCCAGATTTTAGGATAAAATTTATTACTCTTGGATTAATTTTTCCTTTGCTGTCTTTTTCTCCTATTATAACATTTTCTATTATTAATTCAAAGACGTCTTTATCAAAATATTGCATAATTTCATTGTATTTAAATTTGTTTAATCCTTGATTTAAACTCATTGAATCTTCCTTTTCTAATTGTAATTGCTCTTGTTCTTTAGTTATCTTTTTATTTTATTTTGCAATTTTGCTTTCTTTTCTTGCAGAGTGTCTAAAGTTATTGTTTCATCTAGATTTAAATCAATTAGTTTATCTATTTTTTCTTTTAAATTTTGTTTTTGTTCTTCTAGTCTTTTAATAGATCTTTCGTTACTTTCTTTTTGTATTATTTCTTCTCTATAACTTGTACTTTCAAATTTTACCTCTCTTTCTCAAGTTTAGAGAATCTTTATGTGATTATTATACATCAAAAGTTAAAATTTTCAAATACATATTTATTATTCTTGCTTCAAATGTTTTGTTTAATATTGCTATTTTAATACTGCATTTAAAAATATTTTGATTTAGCTTGATGTTTTTAGTATTATCAATTTTGATTAAAATATCTGTTTCTTTATTTCTTCTAACACTTCTATCGTATCTTCATAACTTACATCTTCTGCATAAGTAAATTTAGATTGATAATTCTTCCAATGTTCTTTCAGAGCTTTACTTTCTTTTATAACTTCCATTATCTCATCTATCTTTTAATACAAATTTATATTTGTATTCTGATACTGAAATTCTTTCTAATAGTCTTTCTAGCATATAGTTTTGTAAAATAATATTTTCATTTACATCAACTTTAGACGACATATTTTTTATCCACGCTTTTAGTTGTGCTCTATTTTTAGCTATCATAGCAATACCTCCAAGTATTTTCTTATTTCATCTTCTATATTAAATAATTTTGCATATTTGTGTAATTTAATGGAGTTTCTATCTTTTTTTTCTGCATATCTTTTCATTGCATCTGTAAATAATGCTATT
Organism: Clostridia bacterium; assembly: GCA_030539215.1. GTDB lineage: Bacteria > Bacillota > Clostridia > TANB77 > CAG-508 > CAG-452. The sequence goes on along the minus strand of JAUNSM010000012.1, from coordinate 12,524 downwards.
TCTATTCTCTTTTTATTTCTAATAATATCGCAAATGGTTCTTTCTAAATCATATACTTTTATTTTGTTTCCATATGGTGTTTTCATTTCTATTATACCAAGTTCGTACAATTCTTCTTTTAAATAAAAAAAATCATAATTTTTATTTTTTATAAGTGTATGATTATAATAACTTGGTATGGTTAATTGATATTTTATTGGTGTTCTATCACATAAATCATGGAAATACAAAGCAGTCTCATGTGAGAATATTCCTCTTTTACAGATAGCTTGTGTAATAAAATATTTGTCTTCTAATGTATCAGTACTTATATAAATTCCTCTTGCAACTCTTTCTATTATCCCTTTTTTAATCATCCTTGTTAAAACTCTGCTATTAATTCCTATTTTTTCAACCTCTCTTGTTGTTATAATTCCATTATTTTTTTTTAATAATTTTTCAATTCTTTCTATATTATCCATCTTTCTCCTCCTTTGTCGGGAACTCTCGTAAATATTATATCATTTACGAGAGTTCCCGACAAGTATTTATAGAAAATTAATTAAAAAATTATGTCTTTCTTTAGTTGTAGCAATGCCACACACTCAACATGGCTCGGACACTTTTTGTAGACAGTTTTCATTAACCTGGTATAATGTCTGTTGACTTTTATCTTCTTCACATTTTTTGATTTCATTTCCAGATTTTAGGATGAAAGTTATTACTCTTGGATTTGTTTTTCCTTTGCTGTCTTTTTCTCCTATTATAACTTTTTCTATTATTAATTCAAAGACGTCTTTATCAAAATATTGCATAATTTCATTGTATTTAAATTTGTTTAATCCTTGATTTAAACTCATTGAATCTTCCTTTTCTAATTGTAATTGCTCTTGTTCTTTAGTTATCTTTTTATTTTATTTTGCAATTTTGCTTTCTTTTCTTGCAGAGTGTCTAAAGTTATTGTTTCATCTAGGTTTAAATCAATTAGTTTATCTATTTTTTCTTTTAAATTTTGTTTTTGTTCCTCTAGTCTTTTAATAGAACTTTCGTTACTTTCTTTTTGTATTATTTCTTCTATTTCGTTTAGAAATGTTTGGATTAGTTCTTTGTTACTATCATATAATAGTTTGTAACTTTCTGTAAATGCTTCTTCTATAATACTTTCTTTCATAGCTTTACAATGTGGACAATTTTCTTTTCCACGTTTTACAAATTCCATACAATGCCAAACTGTAATGCTATTTTTTGTTCCAGAATGCCAATTTCTTCTTGTTAGTAAACTTCCACAAAAACCACAATATAGTCTGCTACTAAAAGAATATTTTCTACTAAAGTTGCCTTTTCTTCTTCCAGAACCTCGTATTCCTCCTCGTTTTTGTAATATTCCTTCTGCTTGATTAAACATCTTTTCTGAAATAATTGGCTCATGATGTTCTTGTATATAATATTTGTTTTGTTCTCCCATATTTACTACTCTTCTATGTGAGATTGGATCTGTTGTATATGTTTTTCCTTGTAGGACATCTCCTTTATATTTTTCATTTTTTAGTATTCCTCTTATTGTTGATTCGTGCCAGTTCTTTTTACCTGTTGGAGTTTTGTATTTCATATTTGTTAGTTCTTTTGCAATTGTTGTACATCCTACTCCTTGGCAGTATCTTTCAAAGATATATTTTACTATTTCTGCTTCTTCATAATTGATTGAGATTTCTTTTGTATCTTTATCATATACATACCCTAAACATCCATTATATCCAATTAATTCTCCTCTTTTTTGCTTCATCTGTAATCCTAATTTTACATGTGAAGAAATATTTTCGCTTTCTTGTTGTGCCATTGCACTAAGTACTGTTAGCATAATTTCTCCAGATATCTCTAAAGTATTAATTCTTTCTTCTTCAAAATAAATAGCAATACCTTTTTCTTTTAGTAGTCTTACATATTTTAAGGTGTCTACTGTGTTTCTGCCAAATCTTGATATTGATTTTGTAATTATCATATCAAATTTGTTATTTGTTGCATCTTGCATCATTTTCATAAAACCATCTCTTTTATAGTCTAGTGTTCCTGTTATTCCTTCGTCTGCATAAATGTCAATATATTTCCAATCACTATTGCTTTTTATTTTTTCTTCATAATACTTTAACTGAGAATTATAACTATTTATTTGTTCTTCTTTTTCTGTACTTACTCTTGCATAGGCACATACTTTCAGATTTCCTTTTATTTCTTCTCCTGTTGTTCTATCAATTCGACCTTTTTTCTTCTCTATAACTTGTATTTTCAAATTTTACCTCTCTTTCTCAAGTTTAAAGAATCTTTATGTGATTATTATACATCAAAAGTTAAAATTTTCAAATACCTATATGTGTTAAATTGTATTCTTGTAGCATATTTTGTTTTAATTTTTGGTATCTGTTTTCTTTTATTATTCCTGCTTCAAATGTTTTGTTTAATATTGCTATTTTAATACTACATTTAAAAATATTTTGATTTAGCTTGGTGTTTTTAGTATTATCAATTTTGATTTCGTATAACATAAAGATTCTCCTCCTTGAATAGCTTAAATTTCAAAAAAGGCAACAAAAAAAGCCAGTCGATTATCTTCGACTGACTTTATTGTTTTGTATTTTTTTGATAATACAATTATATTATGGTATTTTTATAAAAACAATTCCGTTTTATTTCCTATTTTTCTATAATTTTTAAATTTAGTTGTTATTTGGTGTCAAGTTCTACCTAAGTGAAATTGAACTTTCTAGTTTTAATTTTTTAGTTCACCCGGTGAACTTGAACTTTTAATTTTATATAAATTTTAAAAACTAAAATTTGCTATTTTTAAAGATCCAGTTAAATAGCGTGGTTTAGTTAGTTCACTCAGTGAACTGATACATCATTTTTGCTTAAAATCATTGTTCCTTTATTAACTCTTGAAGGCTTGTCCTTCAATGTGTGTAGATATTGCGTTAAACATACTTTCCTGCCTTTAACGTAATCCTTTTATTATATATTATTCCATTCCCTTCCTAATACAAATCCCCTATTTCTATCTAATATTTGTAAAGCTGCTAAATTTATATCTACACAATCTCTAAAATCTCTGTCTTGAGCATATATACCATTCTTTCTGTTGAATTCAATATTTCTTTGTGCCGTTTCTAATAATATTTCTTGTGCTGATAATGTCTCTTTGTATGTTTTTTTAGTAAGCTTCTCTGTTTGATATTTTAGGCTGTTCAAATAATGTTTAAATGCATCTGATTCTTTAAAAGATGTACTTGTTGGAAGTGCTCCACTAAATAACACTTTTGCATAATCATCATTTAAATTACTATCAGGTTTCATTCTATTTAATACATTATTATTAAAAGCTAAATCCAAAAAAGTAAGTTTATATTCAGATAAAGCCTGAGGATAATAATACCATATATTTCTCCTTGCAATTTGATCATCTTCATCAGTGAATTTGTTTTTAAATATTCTTACATTTAACCAACTACCAGAAGCAATGGCATCAATTTTTGTAGTAGCACAACATAAAAATTGATGACTTGCATACCCTAATATTACCTTTTTTCCCTGTAATTTTAATCCTGCACATAAGTCTAATAAATTCGTCATCCAAACAGCATCATCTACTAAATATTTATTTTCTGGATGCTCTGATACAATATAATATCCATCAATTTCCCATTCTTCTGTCTTTTCTATAATTTTTTCTACAATTTCATTATTAAACATTAATGAGTTTTTTGATAAAGCAATTGTCATTATTCTTTGTTTATCATATAATATTTCTTTTGATTTTTTTATCAATACTTCATTTTTTCTAAACCATTCATCATCTAAATTTTGTACTATAATTCCAGGTAATATATATTCATATGTATTAGAGATATCATTATAGTATTTTACTTTTCTTAATAAATCCTCTTCTATCTCTTCATTTCCATTAGTTCCTAAATTGGTATAATTAACTAATGTATGATATCCATACTTATCTAATTTTTTATGATTTGAATGAGGATAATAACATTGAGGATCAAAAAGCAGTTTTATGTTATGCTTTTGGAGTTCTTTGCACCAAGTTTCTAGACTTTTCGGTTCTATGTCTCTTGGACTTAAAATTACGGTTGTTTCTCCCCATTTATCCGCTAATTCTATAACATTCTTTTTCATTCCATATCCAAATTGTAAATATAGTTCCATATTACTCCTTTCCGAAAGCTAATGTCTCTTTTATACTTTGTAACCATTCAAGAGCCTTTTTTGCAGATGGTGGTCTTTTTGAAATTTGTTTCATTGTCAGTGTTTCTATTAACCCCATGAATTGTTGTTGTGTATCTCCATCAATTTTTATATTCTCTGGCAAAACAGTAATTGTTTTATACCATATTTCCTCTATTTGATTTTCTTTTCCTGAAATAAATGGATTTTTTCCAAATAGGCATTCATATATTACTACTCCTATTGAAAATAAATCAGATCTCGTTCCTATTTTTCCTTTATCATATTGAAATAATTCGGGAGCTGCATATCCAGGAGTATGTGGACCAACTTTTATTTCTGTATAAGTTAAAGATTGCATCTCCAATGCCCTAGCAATTCCAAAATCTATTAAATAAAATTCTTCATCATTACTTATCAATATGTTATCTGGTTTTATATCTCTATGAATAACTTTATTTTCTTCTAATTCAACTTCAATTTTCAGTAATGTCTCTAATAAATTATAAGCTTCCTTTAGTGATAATTTCTGTTTTTCTTTAAGTTTATCAAATAGACTTTGTCCCTGTATAAATTCTTCAATAATATATAAATACTTATTACCATTAATCTCTGTATAGCCATTATCATAAATCTTAGGTACATTGCTTATGGTATATTTCGTAATTATTTCGATTTCTCTTATAACCCTTTCGATTTTAGATGCTCTAATAAGTTTCAATATGCATTGTCCATATTTAGATGATTGTATAACATATACATCTTTTTGTCCTCCCGGCTTTAATGCTTTAATTATTTCTATACCTTTTATTTGTCTTTCAATGTCTTTATTCATTTTTTTCCTTTCTAATAGCAAAGTACATTTCCTATTATTTCTTCTATAAGTAATGATGTATAACTATTAGGTATTTTATTTTTCTTTGCTTTTTTTATTGTTTTAAACTTTTGATTTTTTTGTTGATACATACCAATCCCAAATTCACTAAACTTTTCTTTAACTATTTCATTAGGATCTTGTTTAGTATTAGATAACACATAGCATTCTGAAGAGAATCTTTTATTATTTACAGCTTGCATTAAAGCACTGTTCCATTGATTTATCTTAGCTTCTACTGTTTCTATTTTTTTAATTGCAAAAAAATCATCTCTATTAACAATTTGCCACATTCCGGACTTTCTTTCAATCATGTTAGCATCTAATAAATTTTCTATGGATTTTAATAGCATCGAATATTCTAGCCCTAATTGTCTTACTATTTGTATAGATTCTAAACCTTTTTTCATATATAAGTGATATAAAATTTTCAAATCTTGCTTATTTAGTTTCTTTCTATCTTCATTCCATTTTTCAAAATTCTTTCTTTTATACTCTACAAATATTATATCAGGATAGGCTGTTTCTATTTTTGGTTCTTGTAAAATAGCCATTCCTATCCCATCATCCTTGTTATTTTTATCAAATTCATTCTTTTTATAGCCCACAAAATCTTTTACTAAATTTAATTCTACTCCTTGTACAGGTGTCCTAAATAAAATCTTTGAATTATCATTTATTTCTAATATTCTTTTGTTCATAATTCACCTCTTATTTTTTTCAATTATATAATAATTGATTTTAAAAAACAATTAATTTTCTCTTTATTTTACAAAATAAAATATAATTTTTTTCAAATTTAATATCTTATATTATTATATTGTTAATTTGCATAATAATTTTACTTGTTATCTATTTAATTTAAGTAATATATTTATCGTTTTATAAATAAACTTATTCTATCGAATTGAAAAGTTAATTCATTTTTTATTCCATTCTCAAATTCCACAAAATGATTAATCAAAATTTAAATAAATTATTCTTTCAATTCTGCCTTTTCTGCATATTTGGAGTTATATGTATCTCTAATTTCTTGTCCTATAGAGTTTATTTCATGTAGTCCTGCTGTTTGTGTACCAATCTTAACTATTGTAGGAGTTATTCTTTCTTTTGCATTATTTATATTCTCCTGTCTAACTTGTTCAATATCAGATAAATATCCATTTAATTTATTTTTTTCACTTAATGCTAATTTATTTCTAAAACTCGTTGAATCGTTATTTGTTCTCTCAAAATCAATCTTTATTTCTTGTTTAGTTACACATTCTATATATTTCTCATATTCTCCAATTTTTTCTTTATATAATTCTAAAACACTTTCAAAACTCCCTATATATTTTCCATCTTCTAACCTTACTAATGATAATTCTTGCATTTTCTTTATAGTATTGTAACATTTTTCAAATTCAGTACTTGAATTTTCATCTGTTTTTAGCATACTGTTCATTTTATTTATATATAAAGAATATATATAATTGTAAACTTCTTTTACTGAATTTGTATTATCTTCATCAACATTTTGAATCATTTCATATAGCTTTGAAAGTTCATTATCTTCTTTAGAATTATATCTCTTGAATAATAATTCAAAAATTTTATCTCCAAACATTACTTTAATATTCTTATACATATTAGTTTTTATACCGTTTTCATCTGTTTTTACTTTATATTCTCCATATTGACGCTCTTTCAAATCTTGATTATCATTTATAAATAAACCATTTGCAATTGCTTCCCCATTTTCTATTTTTTGAAATGGATTTTCTGACCTATAATCCACTCTTTCTAGCATTTGTTCTATATTTGAATTATTTTTTGATAATGATTTACACATTTCTTTAAATTTTTCTTGTACATTTATCATTTCCTGTATATATGGTAATTCTTCCATTTTTTTAGTATCAACATTCCATACCATGTATTGTTGCATTTTCTTTATCTCGTTAAATATTGTTTTTATATTTTCTTCATTTATTTCATTAACATTATTCATTTTGCATAGGTACGCCCTAAAACAAGTTCTCATACAACTTTGTAATGTACTTAATGTAACATTATCATTTTTTCTTGCGTTTTCATCTATAGTTTTTGTATCACATAAAATTTTTAAATATGGATATCCATATTTTTTCTTTTCATCAGAATCCAATGATGTTTCATAATTATTGTCAAAATCACTTATCATTTCCTGAAAAGAATAATCTGTTTTATGATGTTCCGTATTTAAATGCATTTCTATTAGTTTATCTTCTGGAATTAAGCAAGAAACCATATCACATATATTTATATAATAATCATAAAAAGAGGATGATGATTTGCTACCCATATAAAACCCATTTCCTAAATCTAAAAAGTGAGGTTTCATATCTCTTTCATTTGTTCTTGCATTAAACCATTCTGTCCATTTTTCAATTTCCGAATCACCTAAATCAAAACTCTTAAAAAATGTATCATAATCAACTATTAAGTATTCTAATGTTTCTGGCTCATCTTTCCATTTTTTCTTATACTCTTTTGTCTTATTTTCATATTCTTTTTTTATAATTCCAGCTTTTTCTAAAAATTCTTTGTAATTACTTGGTAGTGTTGCATATGAGGTTGTTGTACCAAATGCTGATTCATTAAAAACATGATATAACTCATGTTTCAAAATCGCAGACAACTTATCAGACTTACCATATATAACTCCCATATCAACATGTGCAGATGCTAAAGCTCCTTGAAACATTTCCTTTTTTTGAATTTTACCAGATATACTTTCTAACATTTTTTTTATATATTCTTTATGCTTTTCTCCGTACCTATTTATGAAATCTTCATAAGTTTCATTAAATATTTGAATAATTATATATTCAAGTTCTTTATTTTTTAGAGATATCTGTTCCATTTTTCATCTCCTATTTCGTAAAAAAATAACTGTATAATTTCATTTTTGCATTTTAAAAAATTACATTTCTAATCCATTGCCTTTATCTTTTTTTCTATCTTGTCTTTTCTGAAATTCAATCATATTCATTTGAGTATTTCTTTCATGTGCTTCTAAAAGTAACCTTTGCTCTTTTGTTAATGATTTTCCTGATTTTTTCATCATTTGTAATCTCTTTATTTCATTTAATTTTCCCAAGTCTTGCGTTTCCTCTTTAACTTCTTTTCTTGTTATTCTTTCATCTGAAAATGAATTTTTAATATTTCCAAATTGTTTTCTCTTTTTTTCTTTTTCTTCTTCTGTCATTTTTTTCCCCTCTTTCATTTCTTAAGTAAGTTTCTTATTTTTTTTAATATTTTTTGTAAAAAATTTTGTTTCTTATATTTAGTTATCTCAATATGTTCTTCTTGATTATTATTAATCACATCTTTATTTCTATTTTTAAATAAATTATTTAGGCTATATTTCTCCTCAAGTTCTCTCTTTTCTTTTTCATTGTCTGCTAACTCAATCAAAAAATCTTGTTTTTCATTTTCATTTTGACACCAGTAGTTCAAATTTAATACCGCTAATAGTATTGTAGTTTTCCTTTGTAAATTTTGTTGTTCTAATGATATATCTAAATCTATTTTAGGTGCGTAGTCTGGCATTCTTTCGTTTCTAAAAAGATCCCTTACTTTTTCTGGTATTTTCTTTGCATATTCATAATCTAATAGATTTAATATTTCATCTACCTCTGCATAAGATAACATATCTTCTATTGACATCTTTTCCTCCTATGTTTAGAAACTAAATCATATCTTTAATTCTTGTAATTTTGCTTCTGCCTCTTTATTACCCTGTTTTGCTGATTTCTTTAATAGCTCTACTCCATATTCTTTATTTTGTTTTATATTTATATCATTATCTGCACCTTCCAAATAAATCATTCCTAATATCCATTGTGCAATATCATTTTCTTCTTCTACTGATTTTTCAAGCCACTTTATAGCCTCTTTATCATTTATTTCTATTCCCTCTCCGTGCAAATATTTGTATCCTGTCCAAAGATATGCTTCTCTATATCCTGCTTCTGCTGACCTTTTCATATGTTTAAAAGATTCTTTTAAGTCTTTCTCTGTTCCTTTTCCCTCATAATACATATTTGATAAATGAAATTCTGCATCGGCTTCACCTTTTTCAGCTAATTCACTAAATATTTTAAATGCCTTACCGCAATCTTCTTCTGTTCCATATCCAAAAAGATAACACAATGCTAACATATAAATAGCATTTTCATTTTCTTTTTCACTTGCCTGTTTATACAGTTCAAATGCTTTTTTTAAATTTTGTCTTGTTCCTTCTCCGTAATAATAGCAATTACCTAAATTATAGGTTGCTTTAATATTTCCTTTTTCACTTGCTTGTTTATATAATTCAAATGCTCCTTCGTAGTCTTTTTCAATGCCAATTCCATCATATTTCCTATATGCCAACTCACAAATTGCATTCAAATCTCCCTCTCTTACTAATTCTTGAATTTCACTCAATTTCTTTTTTTGCATATTTTAACCTCCAAATATTTTTATTTTGATATTCGTTTTTCTTGCATTTGTTCTGTTGTATTTTTCTTCATTTAAATACGTCTCCTAGTTATTGTTTTTAAAAAATTTCATAATTCTATTAATTATTCTCTTGAATATATTCTGTTCTTTATACTCAATAAGTTGTGTTTTTTCTTGTTTAACCTCATTATTTTCAATTATTTGTTCCCTTTTCATAAATAGATTATCTGGATTATATTTTTTCCTTAATTCTTCCTCTCTTTTTTTATCATTTTCAGCATATAAAGCTATCAATTCTTTCTTTTCATTTTCGTCCTCACACCAATAATTAATATTTAACATTGCTAAAATAGACAGTGTTTTTCTTTGTAAATTTTGTTCATCTAGTGGAATTTTTGCATTTATTGTAGGCTCATATCCATTTAGTTTTTCGTTTTTAAATAATTCTCTCATTCTTTTAGGAATTTTTTCTACATATTTACTTTCCATTAAAGACAAAATTTTATCTACCTCAGCATAAGCTTTAAATAAATTATTTTCCATAATAACCTCTTTTTCTATTTAACATTCTCATGTAAAAAATTTGATACTCTATCTGATTCTTCAAATATTTGACTTTCTTTTATTTATAAAGTAGAAAACAATTCCTTAGCATTTGAAAATTCGTATAAATCACTTTCTAATAGTCTAAAATTAACAACTTCTTCTTCAGTAAGCAATCCATTATCCTTTTTTTCTTGCATCACTAAATATTGAGATAGTATTGTATCTGTATTTTTCGCCATTTTTTCAAATTGTTTTTTAAAATATTCTTGAACTAATATTTTTAGTTGCTCATAAATATCGTCTGGTACTTCACCTGTGCTTTTTACTTTCATCTCTCTCATATCAATTTTAATCTCATTATTTTCTAGATCATTTATTATGCCATTTAAATTTGCCTGCATATTAAACTTTGCCAATAATTGTGGATTTAAATCTGCATATATGTTTGTTTTTCTGTCAAAAATTTTTTTACAAATGTCTGCTTCATTTTCAGGGATGCACCCTGTTCTAATTAAATCTCTTAAAATTGCATACATTTTTGAGTCTTGACGTTTGCCTCCATTTTTTCTTTCTTCTGCTTTTTCTAGCTTGTTCTTTTCTTCTTCTCTATTTTCTCTTTCAATTCTTGCTTTTTTTTCCCTGTCAGCTCGTAATTTTATAGCTTCTTCTCTCGCTATTTCTTCTTCTTTTATATGTTCAGCAATAGATTGCTCAAGCCTTACAAATTCTTCTTCAGGAGTATCTTCTGCCTGTTCATCGAGTTTGGATGTCATTTGTGAAATTGCTTTTTTTTCTATTACTTGATTAAAAACATCTATATCAATTCCTTGTTCTATAATTGCATTTTTATATTTTTCCATAATAATACTTAATCTTTTATCAACCGCTTGTTGTATTTCTGGATAGCATTTATAATATGAATTTAAATTCAATATAACAGTGAGTTGTTCATAAACTGTTGTTTGAATATCAATTTTTTGATTTGATAAATTTAAATCAATAAATGTTATATCTTCTCCTGCCTTGTAAATAAAATTTCCTGGTTTAGATGGATCAATTCGTACACCAGCCTTTTGAATTTCAATCCATCCTCTTACAAAATGATTAAAGAAATCTAGTCCTTCTTGAGATATTGAATTTATTTGTTTTAAATAATCTATTTGATATCTTTTTCCTTCATCATCCCAATTTGTTCTATCCAATAAAGGTGTACCAACTGCTCTTTGTTGTAATACATATCCTTCTGAAACAAGTACATTTTTATCTGAATTCCATCTTTGAATGTTTTGCCCCATTATTTTATAATCTAATGTTCTAGCTACATTAACACCCTTCTGTTCTAATTCATTACTTATCTCAATTATTCTGTTTATTTTATCAGTAGTAAAATTTTGCCTTAATAATGCATAATTATCAATTAAAAAGCACTGTTTATTGCTTCCATGTGCATTTGAATCTTGTGCCTCTGCTATTTTTATAAGATAATCTATCGTTTTTTCGCCCATAAAATTCCTCATCTCTTGTAACATATAATTCAAAAACATTATATCATAACACTTTTTTTTATGCAATAAAAATTCTTTGGTGAATTGAAGTTTTTTCAGTTCGCCAAAGTAGTGTTTGACATAATTTAAATATAATTTTAGTAATTAATATTTAGGGGGCTTCTTAAATGAGTTTATCAAATGCTATTAGAAAAAGAATAAAATATTATCTTAATGTAAAGAAAATAAATGTATGGGCTTTATGTAAAATATCTGGTATTCCTTGTTCTACTATTTCAACTTTTATGAGTGGTAAAACAGAGTTAATTAAATTAGATACTTTACTTCATATTTGTGAAGGCTTTAATATTACTCTTGGTGAATTTTTTAAAGATACAATGTTTGATACTGTTGAGCAAGACTAAAAAATTTCATATTCGTCTTTTAAAATTTCATTGAATGCTTCATCACCTCTATACACATTTATCCTTACATTTACTTAACTGATTGAAAATCTCCAATATAAATAATGTCAAGAGCGAACGATAGTGAGTTTATTTACTCTTGATATTATTTTTATTGGAGATTAAAATTGGTATGCAAATGTATAGGAAAAAAATAAGTATCAGCACATATCTACTGACACCTATTTAATAAAGATTCTCTATAACTCATTTTAATAAATTTTTTCTAACACTTGAAACACTTAACTTTTGTTTGTATCTATTAACCAACACAACCTATACCTGTTATGGTTACAGTAGGCACTTTTTCAAATTTCTCACTATTTAAAATACTTTGCTTTATTTTGTAAAAACTAATTTATGTATTTCCACTTACCACTTAAGCAATCACTTTAACTTTCACACCTGAATTTTGATGTTTTTCTTTTCCAACTCTACCTTTTGACTCAAAAGTTATAATCTCTGAAACTATATTAAAGT